>JBJSYW010000509.1:0-4897 GCA_046089985.1 Chloroflexota bacterium | reverse complement strand
GGCCGCTGGCTGCCGTTCCGCCAGTGGGACGTGCCGGCCTGGTATGGGCAGTCGCTCGACAACAAGCCCTACCTGGCGGTCGGCCCGGATGGCAGCGTGTTCATCGCCGACCCGGAGGGCTACCGGGTGCTGCAGTTCACTTCCACCGGCGAGCCGGTGCGGGCGTGGGGCGATTATGGCTCCGGCCCGGACACCTTCGGGATGCCCGCTTCTGTGGCGGTCGCCCCGGATGGCAGCGTGTGGGTGGTCGACTCCGGCAACAGCCGGGTGCTGCACTTCGTCCTGCCGGCTCCATAACTGGGCCGGACAGCCGGCCGCCGTACTGAACGCAATCCACCGGCAGCAGCAGCGGTCAACCCCGTACTGCTGCCGGCGCATTTATTCGACGCGCAGTTCGCGGCCGGGGCGCAGCTCTTTCTCGTACTGGTCAAACTGGCGCAGCACGTACATGCCGGCTTTCTCATACAGGCGCAGCGCGCCGGTCAGGTTGTAGGCGTCTACCCCCAGGCTGACCTTGCGGACGCCGCGCCGGTAGAACTCACCGAAGGTGTGCTGCAGCAGCGCCAGCCCCAGCCCGCGCTTGCGCCAGGCGCGCCGCACACCCAAGAAATTTACATAGCCGCAGTCCGGGTCATTATACGCCTGTGGACGGCACAGGCAGATCCCCGCCGCCTGCTCGCCGTCCCAGGCGGTAAACCACAGGCCGGTGTCGACCAGCGGGTCTTCCAGCATTTCATGCTTGAAGCGCGGGAAACCGATCTCAAACGGCTGGTCAATGTGGCCAAAGTGATCGCTGAAGGACTCGTCCAGTGTGCGGTAGATCGCCTCCAGGTGTTCCGGTTGGTAGGGTTGCAGGACCAGGCCGGGCGGGAAGACCGGCGCCGGCGGCGCAGCGTCCAGGTCGATCTGCATCGTGTAGCTGCGGCGCAGGTAGCGCCAGCCCTGGTGTTCCAGCAGCTGCCGGGAGCCGGTCACCACCGAGGGGAAGCTGGCTGTGGCAGCCACGCGCACATCGGCCGGGCTCAGGTCCAGCACCCGCCGGGCGTGCTGCTCGGCCCAGGCCAGGGTATGCGTGCCGATCCCCAGGCCCTGGAAGCGCCGGTCCACCACCCCCCAGATGAACGGGTGCACCGGCGGGCTGCTCAGCGCCCACACCTCCGTATACCCGGCCAGCTCGCCCAGCGGGTTGAAGACCAGGTACACGTCCCGGCTGGGGTCAAAGCCGGCCGATCCCCATAAGACACGCAGCATGTTTGCGTCGATATCGGCGAAACCGGTGCTGTCCAGGGCATACTGGCAGCCCATCCGGGCGGCCAGGTCAACATCCTCAATGTCTGCGTTTCGGGCGGTGAAACCGCTGGGAAGTGGCGGCAGCATATGGCCTCCTTGTCGTCTAGACCAATTATGCTCCCGACTGCGCATCCTGGCAAGAGGGGAGTTTTTCCTCCGCGCCGGGCTGCGCCGCTCAGGCAGCGGCGCTCAAGCCGCCGCCGGCAGCCTGCCGCCGGTGGCGCATGCCTTCGATCCAGAAGACTGCCAACGCCAGCCAGATCAGGCCAAACCCGATCAACTGGTTCCCGCTGAACGGCTCGCGGTAAACCAGCACGCCGATCAGGAACTGCAGCGTGGGGGCGATGTACTGCAGCAGCCCCAGCGTGCTGAGCGGGATGCTGCGCCGCGCTGCCAAACAGCAGCAGCGGGATGACCGTGATGATCCCGCTGGCTGCCAGCAGCAGATCGCCCGCCAGACCGCGGTGGCCCAGCTGGCCCACGCCCTGGACCTCCCAGAACAGCAGCGCCGCCACCGCCGGCAGCACCAGCACCCCGGTCTCCAGCGTCAGCCCGAAGACCGATCCCAGAGGTGATTTCTTCTTCGCCAGCCCGTACAGGCCGAAGGTCACCGCCAGGCTGATAGCGATCCACGGCAGGTGGCCGTAATTAATGGTCAGGTAGGTCACCCCGGCTGCCGCCAGCGCGATTGGCGCCCACTGCGCCGGGCGCAGGCGTTCCTTCAGGAAGATCACCCCCAGCAGCACGTTCACCAGCGGGTTGATGAAATATCCCAGGCTGGTCTCGACGATGTAGCCGGCGTTGACCCCCCAGATGTAGATCAGCCAGTTGACCGCCAGCAGCAGCCCGGCGGTCAGGTACAGCGCCACCAGGCGCGCCGAGTTAATCGAGCGGCGGAACGCGCCCCACTCGCGCCGCACCAGCAGCACCCCGCTCAACAGCAGGAACGACCAGGTGATGCGGTTGCCCAGGATCTGCACGGCGGGAACGCTGTGCAGCAGCTTGAAATAGATCGGGAAAATGCCCCATAAGAAATAGGCCATGAAGCCGAAGAGCATGCCGCGCCGGTTGTCTGACTCCATCGGATGGTATCCTTGTCTCGCAGAGATGACCGGCGGTCCTACCGCCGGTACCGGAAACCTGTTATACCATGATTAAAAGGATTTCACAGGCCGCAGTCCTGCCGGCCTGTGAAATCCAACTTTCCCGGGCGTACCGGGGACTACCGCCGCCTGCCGGGCGCCCGGCAGCGGCAGCCGGGTTAGAACAGCCCCCGGAATACCAGCAAGATACCGACGATAAACAGCGGCACGCCGATGATGGCGCCCACCACCGTCAGGCTGACCAGCACGCCGGCCAGCATCAGCACCAATCCCAGCACCACCGCCACCAGGCGGCCGGTGAGCAGCAGGATGGTCTCGATCAAACGCCAGATGGCCCAAAACGGCCACAGGAACCACGGCACCGATTTACGCGGCTGAGCAGACATCGCAATCTCCTTTCGAATTCTCTAAGAAGATATACGCAGCCACAGCCAAAAGGTCGCAGCCGGCGCGCGGCTCAGCCCTCGGACGACTTGTGGATCTCCTCATACACTTCCACCGGCAGGCCCTTGACTCCGTCCAGGTTGGCGTAAATCAAGTTAGCCTCCTTGAACTTGGCATGCCACAGGTTGGCGCGGTGCAGTACCGCCCCGCGCAGGTTGGCGCTGCGCAGATCGGCGTCGCGCAGGTCGGCGTCGGAGAGGTCCACCGCCCGCAGGTCGGCCCCCACCAGGCTGGCGCCGCGCAGGTTGGCGCCCTGCAAGTTGGTCTCGCTCAGGTCGGCGTAGTCCAGGCTGGCGCCCTGCAGGTTGGCCTTGGTCAGATCGGCCAGGCTCAGGTTGGCCTGCTGCAGTTGGGCCAGCGCCAGGTTGGCGTCGGCCAGCGACAGGCCGCGCAGGTCCACGCTGCTCAGGTTGACCCCGCGCAGCACCACCCCGCGCCCGGAGTTCATCGCAATCAGGTAAATCACCTGCTCCCGGGTCAGATCTGCCATAGTCACCTCCTGCGCCAGCGGCGCCAATCAGATGGTTTATCCCGCAGCAGGCGGGTAGAACGAGATTAACAACTGCCCGTGGGCGTCATAGCCATAGTGGGCGGAGAAGGGTGGGTCGCCGGGCTGCATCGTTAGCAGGCGCGGCAGCAGTTGGTGCAGGTCTTCCACCAGCGGCAGGTTGGGCAGGTCGCGGCAGTCGACCCATTCGGCGGCGCCCTCCGCCGAAGCGACTGGTTCGCCCTGCAAGCACTCGCCGCGCAGCACGTAGATGCCGATCCCCGGGGCTGCGCCGGTGTCGATCGTGATCACGCCGCACAGGCGCAGATCCACCGCTGCCAGCCCGGTCTCCTCGGCCAGCTCGCGCTGCGCCGAGCCAAGCACATCTTCGCCCTGCTCGATGTGCCCGCCCAGCCCGTTGTATAGCCCGGCCCACAGGCGCTTGTGCGGCGCGCCGCGCAGCAGCAGCAGCTTGTCGCCTCGGGTCAGAAAGATCAACGTGCGCGGCACCAGCGTATAGCGGCCGTTCGGGCTTCCCTGGTCGGATGCGGGCATAGCCTTATTTTAATTGAAAACCAGCGCACTGGCGAAGTCCGCTGGTTTTCAATTTCACCGCCTAGTCGGCCAGGTCCGAGACATCCTCTTCGGCGACCGCCTCGCCCAGGTAGAACTTGAGGTTGGGCTTGACCGGCGCAGCCCGTACGGTCTGTTCGACATAGCTGCGGGTGCCTTTCAGCCCCAGCAGGCGGAACAGCTTGCTGAACTGCGCCTCCCAGGCATCACGGATCTCGGTCTTTTTCTGCTCTGGCAGACCCCAGGTCTGTTTCTTGAACGGGCCGATGCAGTTCTTGCGCGTCTTGTAATAGAACTGCTCGTCGGTCATGCCGGGTTTGCGCTCGGCGGCATTGTGCTGGTCCAGCCAGGCGTACATTTCGCTGCGCAGTTCATCCGGCAGGCGCTCGAAGAGCATGTTCTGGAAGTTGGTCGCCAGGTGCACCTCCACCGCCTCCGCCTCGACGAACTTGCCGAAGGCATCCTCCGGCAGCGTGGATGCGCCGTGCTGCACCGCCCCGCCCAGCCCGTACTCCTGGCGCGAAATGCGGCTCAGCTTCAGCATGGTATCGAAATCGACCGAGACGCTGGCGATCGTGCCGTCGGGCAGCACCACCCCGCCGTGCGAGGTGCCGGTCTGGATGCTGATCTTGCTGATCCCGTGCGCGCCGGGGGCCAGCTGGTTCAGCTCGCGGGTATAGCCGTTCATATAGGCGCGCAGCTCGGCCTCGGTTGAGTTGTGCCCGCCCACTTCGCCGATCTCCCCGCCCACCGAGATCATCACCCCCTGCGGCTGGCGTGAGCGGATGTAGGCGGTGTACATGGCCGACAGCCCGGTGTTCAGCGCCTGCTGCGCCTCGATGGTGGTCTGGTCCAGATCGACCAGGGTGGATGTGTCGATGTCGATGTTGTAGAACCCGGCGTTGATCGCCTCATCGATCAGGTCGCGCACCGCCTGCACTTCGGCCTGCGGGTTGGCGGCATAGCGCTTGGCCGAGAGCTGGAAGTGGTCGCCCTGGAT
>JBJSYW010000508.1:0-3109 GCA_046089985.1 Chloroflexota bacterium | reverse complement strand
CGGCTTCGACCTGGATCTCACCCAGCAGGCGCAGGTAGTCTTCCCGGGCAAACTGCCCGGCGATCGACGAGAGCGTATTGGCCGAGCCGGCGGCCACGCCGCAGCGCAGCGCTTCACCGTGCGGCAGGTCATCCAGCACTGCGGCCACCAGCCCGCTCAAGAAGGCATCGCCGCTGCCCACGCTGTTGACCGCATTGACCTGTGGGGCGCAGGCCTGCCAGGCGCCCTGCGAGCTGACCAGCGCAGCGCCGTGCTCGCCGACGGTGATGCAGGCGATTTCGATCCCACGGGCATGCACGGCGCGGGCGGCCTGCAGCGCCTGGTCGCAGTTCTCGATGGTCATGCCCAGCGCCTCGCCGATCTCACGGGCGTTGACCTTGACCGCAAAGGGTTGGGCGTCCAGCGCAGCGGCCAGTGGGGCGCGGCTGCTGTCGACCCAGGCGGAGCAGCGGGCGTTGCGCAGGCGGCTGAACAGGCGGGTGTACTCGGCCAGCGGCGCGCCGGGCGGCAGGCTGCCACAGAACAGCACCGCCGTGCCGTTCAGGGCGTAGTGCAGGATATCTCCGGCTAGCCATTCCCATTCGGCGGCGTTGACCTGCGGCCCGACGGTGTTCAGCACGGTTGGTTCGCCGCCGGCGCCGTCCAGCACGATGGTGCAGGTGCGCGTCTCGCCCTGGGCCAGCCAGGTGAAGGCGGCCTGCAGGCCTTCGTTTTCGAGCAGGTCGGTCATCAGGCGTCCGGCGTGCCCGGCCAGAAAGCCCATGCACAGCGCTTCGCGGCCCAGCGAGCGGGCGGCGCGGGCGGCGTTGAGCCCCTTCCCGCCGACGGTGACCCATTCATCGACGGCGCGCTGCACTTTGCCGACGGTGAAGTTGGGGATCACCAGGGTGCGGTCGATGGCGGGATTGGTGGAAATGCATAGGATCATGATGGGGGGTTCTCCTCGGGTAGGCTCAAGATGCGCCGGGCGTTGGCCGAGTAGACGCGCTGCAGCACGTCGTCCGGCAGGTGCAGGCCATAGACGTACCAGCGGCCCTGCCCGGGGATCTCGTTGATATCGTAGTTGAAATACTCGTCGGCGGTTTCCAGGAAGCGGTAAGCGACGCGGTAGGCCGGCAGTTCGATGCCCATATCGATGCCGAACAGGATGCGCTCGGCATGCTCCAGGAAGAAGCGCCGGGCGCGGTAGGGCCGGCGGCCCAGCTCGCCGAGGCGGGCGCTGATATCGACGTAGAAATTGGGGCAGCGCTGCAGCACCGCCGAGACCCAGTCCAGGTCTTCGGCATAGCAGCCGACGTGGGCGCCGATGAAGGTGGTGCGCGGGTGGCGCTGTACCAGCGCCGCCAGGCCTTCGACGATCGACAGGAAGGGTGGGAAGGGCGGGCTGGGGAACTGCCAGTCGGGGTGGGCCGACAACTCCTCCCAGCGTTCGTTGGTTTCGTCCAGCGGGTCGAAAAAGGCCACCGGATCGGCGACGTGGATGGTGACCGGCAGGCCCAGCTCGCCGGCGGCCTGCCACAGCGGGTCCAGGCGCGGGTCATCGACGTGCGCCAACGCGCCGTGCTGGTCGACCACCGACAGGCCAAAGGGCTTCCAGACCTTCAGCCCGGCCGCGCCCCAGGCTTTTTGGGCCTCCAGGCGGCGGGCGGCGTATTCGGGGAAGGCGTCGCCCAATTCGGGCCAGCGGGCCCAATCCACCCCGCCGAAGACCAGGAAGCGCCCGCTGGGGGCCAGCTTTTCCAGGTGCTGCTGAAGGATGTGCTCGCCCCAGCCGCCGTCCAGGTCCACCAGGTGGGTCACGCCGGCTGCATCCAGGGCGTCGAGCATTTCGGGCAGCGGGCGGGCGATCCAGTTATGGCCGAACTGCTCGCCCAGGTGGTTGTGGGCGTCGATGACCGGGAAGCGCGGCCGGTCGACCGTGGTGGCGGGGGCGACCAGCCTGGGGATGGGGCGGAATTGTTCAAGCTGCATAGCTGCATTATACAATGGGAATAACTGCAAGGCAGCCATCTAAATGCGATGAGCGAAGATTTTGGCGGGGGCGAGGCTGCAGCGGGTGACGGGGACGCGATTCTGAATTATTCGATCAAAAAAAGCTATAAATATGAGTAGAAATACCTAATGACAACGTAGCTCAATCAGGTAGAATCGTTATTGGTCCACTTAATAAATCCACAAATTATCAATACCTGCTGAAACCTGGGTTGTCTGCCATGCCAGGCTCGGCCAAGGAGACTATTATGTCCTCCCAGCCTTTGATTCCGCTTTCGTCCATCCGGCGCACACAGCGGCGGTGGTATTGGAGCGCCCTGTTTCGAGTGTTGGCAGCCCTGGGGTTGTTATCCGGTTCGCTCTGGGTGACACAACCGGCCAAAGCCGCCTTCTCCTTCCCTTTGACCGAATCATTTATGACCGGCTCGGTCGGTTCCGGATGGCTGCTGGGTGGAGCGGCCGCGCTGACCAGTGGAAATGGGGACCCGGCTGGAAACGGCTGGCTGCGTCTGACCCAAGCAAACACTTACCAGGCGGGCTATGCCTACTACAATTCGCTTATCCCCACCGGGCGCGGCCTGGTGATCACCTTTGAATACGCTTCCTGGGGTGGCAGCGGCGCAGACGGTCTGTCATTTTTTCTGTTTGATGGTGCAACTTCTACTTTCACTGTGGGTGCATCCGGCGGTTCTCTAGGCTATGCACAAAAGACCGGCGTCAACGGCTTGAGCGGCGGGTATCTTGGCCTGGGGCTGGATGAATTCGGCAACTACTCCAACCCTAACGAAGGCCGAGTGGGCGGCCCCGGCAATGTCCCTGAGGCGGTTGCGGTGCGCGGCCCTGGCAGCGGCGTCAGCAATTATCCTTACCTGGCAGGCGTTACTAACCTGACCAAATCACCCTGGAATCTGCCGAGGCTGGATTGCCCAAAAAACTCAGGGAACTGCGGTGATGGCAGTTCGCGCCCTTCGGCCAGTAATTAACCCAAGTTGCTACCCAAGGTAGCTAAAGGAACAGGCGAGAACGAACAGAGCGACTTTAAGCTCAAAACCTGCCGCTGTGACAGCATGAATGTGCTTTGGTAAAATACGCTCGATCATACTGCCTGTCGTTTCAA
>JBJSYW010000507.1:0-6954 GCA_046089985.1 Chloroflexota bacterium | reverse complement strand
AATGCCGGAACGCCCCGGTTGGTTTAACGCTGCAGCCTAGTCGAAGGTGTCTTTCACTTCTTCCCAGGCGTGGCGGATGCTTTCTTTGACACGCTCCCAGGTGCCGGGGTTGCGATCTTCCCAGGCTCGCCGGGCGTCCGGCTCAATCTCAGTCCAATCCCGCCCGCGGTAGCGGTCGGATTGGCCGATATCATAGCCATAGCGGTAGGCCGGTTGATAATCTTCGTAGCTGTAGTCGGTCGCATAGGTGGTGGAACTGAAGTGGGTGCGGAAGGTCGGGTCGAAGCGGCTGTAATCGCTGCGCCGGGCCGCCCCACTGGGCCGGCTGTAGCCGGCGGCGTCCGAACCGCTGGTGTCTTCATGCATGCCATACATGCTGGCCCGGTCAGTATCGCCTTGGCTGCCGGTCGACCAGCTGCTGTCCTGCGAGGGATTGATATCACCCAGCTTGCTGCCCTGGTCCAGCGCAGGGTCCCGGTTATAGGACGGACTGCCAGTATAGCTGTCGCCCATGCTGCCGGTATCCTCGCCCCAGGCAGAGCGGTCGCTGCCGCTCACATCGCTGCCAATATCCCCCACGCCGCTCATACCGGTCACCCCGTGGGTCGCCGAGGGCTTGCCGCGGTCGAAGGTGACGCCCTGGTCGAGCGATTCGTCACGCCCGGGGATGTCGTTCTCGCGCCGGGTCTGATCCCAATCGTAGGAGGTATCGTCGACCGAGCTGTGCGGGTGGGTGTGGCTGCCGGCGCTGTAATCGCCGGTAGCCCGGTCAGACGGCTGGTCCGCGCCGGTCGAGCCGGCGGTCGTGGTGTGGCTGTGCTCGCGCCCGGTAGCCATGCCGCTGATCGTATCATCGTGGGTGGTTTTGACAAAATCAACGTCATCCACCTCGCTGTCCTCGCGCCCGGTGGCCATGCCGCTGATCACTTCATCCCGGTCACCGGCATCGAAATCACGGTCGACCATCTGGCGATCTTCGCGCCCGGTAGCCATCCCGCTGATCGGTTCATCGGCGCCGGTGTGCGGCAAAACGCGGGAATCGCGATTCTCGGAGAAGCTGTCTTCCTGACCGGTGGCCATTCCAGTGACTGGCTGGTCGCCGGTGCGGGTGATAGCGCCGGAGTCACGATCGCTCCAGTCGCGCTCGATGGAACTGCTGGAGCGGTTAAGGTCATCGCGTTCCATATCGGTGTCAAAGGCCGGCTGAGGCACAGCCGCCTTGCTGACGCCAGCCGCCGGGATACCGGCGTATTCCGACTCGCCATATGAGCCCATCGGGCGATCGCCGGTGTACTGAGCCGGATGATCCGAGTCAAAGCGGGTCCATCCGGACTGGCGCCACTGGCTGGAGCGCTCATTCAGGTCGATCGGGCGATAGCGATTGACGATGTCGACCGCATCGCGGGTGCGTTCGTCGGAAGCGCGCACGATTACCAGCGTACCGCCGCGGCGCACGCCTTCGGCGTAGTAGTGGGCGCGCTCTTCAGGGATGCCCATATCAACCAATGCGCCCAACAGGCCGCCGGTCACCCCGCCGGCCACAGCGCCCACGCCCGCGCCGGCCAACCCGCTGACGGCCGCGGCCAGCGGCCCGGCTGCCAGCACCGGGCCGATGCCCGGCACAGCCAGCACACCCAGGCCCACCAGCAGCCCGCCAAAGCCACCCAGCGCCGCCCCCAGCCCGGCGCCGATGCCGGCGCCCTGGGCTGCGCCGCTGCCGGCGTTAGGATCGTAATCCGAGATCTCTTTCGAATACTGCCCGCTGGCATCCGGGGTCATCAGACTGATGTCCTCCCGGCTGAAACCATTATCAACCAGTTCGCTCATCGCCTGCCGAGCGGAACCGGCGTCATCATACAATGCTACGACGGTCTTCGTCATTGAACACTCCTTCTGTCTCGATCCGGCGACCGGCGAACCGGCCGGCCGGATGCGCTACTGCGCGGCGCGGGGATTAATCGAGCTTTCCGCCAATTGGGTCAGCTTCTCGTTGGTCTGGGACTCTTCCTCCAGCGTCTGCTGCAGCAAGCGCGCCGCGTTCTTATATCCAAGCGTATTGGCGAAGGTGCGCGCCGTGCCATAACCGGCGATCTCGTAGTGCTCCACTTTTTGGGCAGCAGCAATCAGCGCGGCATCCAGCACTTCCCCCTCGAACCCCTCGCTCATTGCTTCTTCGCCTTCCTGGATCAGGCCTTCCATCCCAACACACTTTTTGCCCTTCGGGCTGCCCTGCAGTTCGGTGAAAACCTGCTCAATGCGCTGCACCTGCTGTTCGGTCTGGATCAGGTGCTCTTCAAAGTGGCGTTTCAATTCAGGCGACTGGGCTTTCTTGGCCATCTTCGGCAGCGCCTTCTTCATCTGATTCTCGGCGCTGTACAGGTCTTTCAAAAGGTCGATATACAAACCTTGCAAATGGTCTTTCTCGTGCTGCATCTTGGTATCTCCTTCCATGCATAGGATTAGACTCTTGCCATCAACTATACGATTTTCGGGTCAGCGCCACAATGGGGAATGGTCCGCTGTATTTTAGGGAGAATCCCTATCCACAACTGTGTCACCGATGGTCCGCTGTATTTTAGGGAGAATCCCTATCACCCATGCAGCAGCGACTGACCGCCGTCGATCCAGATCTCGCTGCCGGTGATGTGGCTGGACAGGTCGCCGGCCAGGAACAGGGCCAGCTGGGCCACCTGCTCGGCCGAACCCGGCGTCCCGCCGGTAAGCGGGATATCGCCCTTGGGAAACTCAACCGGCAGCTTGACCCGCTCGAGGTGCTGCTTGTGGGTATTCTCGTCGATGCTGGTCTCGATCGCCCCGGGGCAAATCACGTTGACTCGCACCCGGCTGGGTCCAAGTTCCAGGGCTGCCATCTTGGCAAAGGCCACCTGACCGGCCTTGCTGGACGAATAGGCCGAAGCGCCGGTGTTGCTAAAGACGCGTGTGCCGTTGATCGACGAGGTGATGATCACCGAGCCGCCCTGACGCTTCAGGTGCGGCACGGCGTACTTGACGGTCAGAAAGGTGCCGGTCAGGTTGATGCGCAGGGTGCGCTCCCATTCTTCCGGCTCCAGTTCTTCAAGCGGCGCCCACAGCCCATTGATCCCGGCGTTGGCCATCACAATATCCAGCCGGCCCCACTGCCCGATCAACGTCTCGACCGCCCGGCGCATCTGTGCGGCGTCGGCCACATCGGCCGGCAGCGCCAGCCCCTGCAGCCCCTGGGCGCGCAGCTCGGCCAGCGCCTGCTGCAGTTCGCTCTCGGTGTGCGAGAGCAGGCCGACGCGGGCGCCGTGCTGCGCCAGCAGGAACGCGGTGGACCGGCCAATGCCCGATCCGGCCCCGGTGACCAGCGCCGTGCGCCCGTCCAGGTTCAGTCCAGTGTTGTGCTGCATCTTCGCCTCCATGCTGCCGTCCGGCTGCTTCAGGCCAGGCGGCGGAACTGCCGGCCCCAGATCAGCGCTACCAGCACAAAAGCCAGCAGGCCAATTGCGGCCAGCGCATAGACCGTCAGCGGCTGAACCAACTGCCCGAGCAGCATAATGCGCCGGAAACCGTTGATGGCGTGATAAACCGGCAGCCCGTACGAGATCGCGCCCACCTGCGGGCGGAAGTATTCCAACGGCAGGATGAAACCGCTGAAAAAGATCGACAGCAGCAGCGCCAGCATCGAGATCTGGATCGCCTGGTTATCGGTGCGCGAGATGACCGAGATAAAAAAGCCCACCCCCACCGATGCGAACAGGAACAGCAGCGTCAGCAGGGTGAACGCCCAGAGATTGCCCAGGAACGGCACCCCTAACCCGAACACCAGCAGCCCCACCAACACAGCCGTGATCAAACCCAGGAAGATCAGGTAGGCCAGGTATTTGCCCACCAGCACCTGCAGCATGCCGGTCGGCGCCACGCTGAAGAACTCCAGCGCGCCGCGCATGCGCTCACGTACCAGCGACAGCGCCCCCAAGGTTACGGCGATGTGCTGCAAGATCAGCGACAGTACCGCCGGAGCGAAGTAAATCATCAGATCCACCGTCTGGCCGCGCAGATTCTGGAACTGCTGCTCGATCGGCGCTACCATCGCGTTCGGGTCGGTATCCGCCAGGGTGGACAGGCGCTCTTCCATCTGCCCCAGGCGCTGATCCAACTCCTGCACCTGCTGCTGCTGCTGGGCCAGCTCGCCCGACTGCAAGCTTGCGTCCAGGTCGCGGATATCCTGGCGGGCATCCACCAGGTTCTGCACCCCGTTCTGGCCCTGCGAGTCCTGCTGGTAGGCCAGCGCAGCATAGGCCACCGGGCTGGAACTGAGCAGGATCAGGGTCGAGTCGAGCGTGGTGAGCAGCTGGCGCGTTTTACCGATCTGCTCTGGCGCCATGGCGGCGTTGATCTGCTGGATCTGGCCGCGCACTTCACCGATCTGCTGGCGGGCATTGGCCACATCGCCCTGGATGCGGTTGATCGTGTCCAGCAGCAGCGAGGTGTTGATCGCATCCACCTGCAGATAGGTGGTGTACTCGTAAAACTGCGCCTTCTGCGGGTCCAGGTTGCTGTAGATCACCTGGAAAGGCACCTTCTGCCCGCTCTCCAGGCGCTGCAGCGCATCCGGCGGCAGGATCTCCACCAGCTCCACCCGGCCGCGGGCCAGTTCGTCCAGCGCGGGACCAGGCTCGGGATGGGTGCTGACCAGGTTGAAGTTTTTCTCCACCAGGCGGCGGATGGCCTCCACGCGCGGCTCGCCTTGCAAAGCCGCCGGGATGACCAGCGACACCTTCAGCGGCGGTGGTTGGTTCATGTAGCCCAACCCAAACAGCAGCAAGATCAGGAATGGGCCGAAGATCAGGCTCAGCACCAAGCGCGGCTGGCGGCGCACCTCGTTCAGCTCTTTTCCAAAGAACGCAAACAGGCGGATCAGATATTTCACGGCTCGTCCCTCCCGGGGGCGCTGTCCTGTCGTTTTTGCTGGATCAGGTCGGCGAAGATCTCGTCGAACGACGGTTCATAGCGGTTGATCTGCCGTACCGCCAGGTCCGGCTGGCTGGAGACCAACTCCAGCACCTGCGGGATCATCTCGCCCGAGTTGTCGACGGTCAGGTGCAGCGTGCCGGGCTGATCGGTGACGGTCAGCATGCGCAGGATGCGCGCGTCGCGGCGCAGCACGCCCATCAGCGTATACAGCTGGCCCGGTTCGACGGTGATGGTGATGATCTCGCCGCCCAGCGCCTTGCGGTACAGGTTCTCGGGGGTATCCAGGTGCAGCAAGCGCCCGCCAGCCATCACCCCCACCAGGTCGCAGTAAGCCGCCTCGCCGACATACTGGGTGGTGACAAACATGGTTTTACCCTGCGCCCGATAGTCGCGCAGGTAGTCCCACAGCCGGCCGCGCAGCACCGGGTCGATGCCCGAGGTCGGTTCGTCGGCGAAGATCAGTTCCGGCTCATGCAGCAGCGAAGCTGCCAGTTCGAGGCGGCGCTGCATCCCACCTGAAAGATCACGCGCCAGCCGGCGGTGGGCGTCGCTTAATTGGACAGTTTCGAGCATGCGGCGGATGATCTTGCCGCGCTTGAGCAGCGAGACCCCATACAGGCTGGCGGCGAAGCGCAGGTTCTCATCCACGGTCAGATCGGGGTAAAGCACGAAGTGCTGCGGCATATAGCCGATGCGCTCACGGTCTGCGCTGCTCAGGTGCAGGCTGTCCTGGCCCAGCAGACGGGTTTGCCCCTGCTGCGGCTTGAGCAGGCCCAGCAGCAAGCGCACGGTGGTGGTTTTGCCGCAGCCGCTCGGCCCAATCAGGCCCATAATCGACCCGCGCCGCACCGCCAGGTCCAGGTCGTAAACGCCCACGCCTGGCTGGTACTCGAAGGTCACATCGGTCATCTGTGCGCGTATATCGTTGTCTGCCATGCGGCTCCATCCCCCTGCGCCAAGCCGCGCTGCGCGGCCATCCGGCGGGGACCACCTGTGCAGGCGTCCCCACCGGGTGAAAGAAGATTAGCTGTGCATGGCGTCGTCGGCTTTGCGGGCAGCATCGTCCATGATCTGCTGCTGTTCGCTCATCGTACGACCGGCCTCTTCCTGCACCGCGCCCTTGACCCGCCGGGCGCTGCGTTCGAGAGCCGAGCGCTGTTCGTCGATCACTTCCTGCCCCACATCTTTCAGCTTGCCGGCGCGCTCGCGCACGTCGGTGCTGACATCGCCGATCACCTGTTCGGCGCGCTGGCGCTGGTCTTCATAGGCGGTTACCACCTGGTCTTTGACCTGCATGCCGCGCTCCTTCAACATGGTGCGCGTTTCATCACCCGACTGCGGCGCCGAAAGCAGCGCTACGGCTGCCCCGACAGCGCCGCCCAGTAAAAATCCCGATACCCAACTGGAGAAACTTTTCTCACCCATTTTCATACCTCCTGAGTGTAGAATTGTAGAGAAGGAAGCGCCGGCGAGCAATAGGGAACAGCCCTTTTCCGCCGGTAGGGATTCCCCTAACCGCTGGGGCGGGCGCAGAAAATTGCCTCTCGTCAAAATCGACAATTTTTGGTAAGATCGAAGGCTGTGCAATTAAGCGCCCCGGCTGATTGGCCGGGGTTATTGTATGTTGGAGCAAAGCATGGCAGCAATTGAACGAACTGATTTACGCAACGTAGCGATCATCGCCCACGTTGACCATGGCAAGACCACCCTGGTGGACGGACTGCTCAAACAGGCGCGCGTCTTCCGTGAGAACCAGCAGGTGGCCGAGCGCGTGATGGACTCGAACGACCTGGAACGCGAGCGCGGCATCACCATCCTGGCGAAAAACACCGCCGTGCGTATTTGGGACTCCGAGACGCAGCAGCAAGTGAAGATCAACATCGTCGACACTCCCGGGCACGCCGACTTTGGCGGCGAAGTGGAGCGGGTGATGAACATGGTGGACGGGGTGCTGCTGCTGGTGGATGCGGCCGAGGGGCCGATGCCGCAGACGCG
>JBJSYW010000506.1:0-6627 GCA_046089985.1 Chloroflexota bacterium | reverse complement strand
TTTTTGTTTTTTCGTTTTGTGGGGGGGGGGTTTTGCGTGGGGGGGGGGGGTTTGCTTCGCGCCCCCCCCCCGCGACAAAACCACCCGCAGGTACGAGCCTATTGTCTCACAACTACGTATTTATTTTAGTTTGTCTTAAGTTGTGTTCGTTAGGAAAAGTTAGAGGCGGATTAATCCACCACCAGGCGGTAGCCCTCGCCGCGCACGTTGATCAGGTACTGCGGGCGCTGTGGGTCCGGCTCGATGGCGCTGCGCAGCACATGCAGGTGCCACTTCGCCAGCTCGCGCGCCTCACCCGGGTCCACCTGGTAGCCCTGCGCTTCGGACACCAGCGAGACGTAATCGACCACTTCCGGCGAGCGGCGAGCCAGGATGGTCAGGTAATCGAAGGCCGACGGCGGCAGGGTCAGAACCTGTTCACCCAGCGTGGCCCGCCGGCCCTGCAGGTCGATGATCAGGCGGCCAAGCTTGATAAAGCGGTGCAGCGGCTCGGCGGCGGCGGGCGGCGGCCCGGGCGGGGCCGCAGGCCGATCCAGCGCAGCCAGCTCGGCCTGCAGCGCGGCGATTTGCCGGCGCAGTTCGCTCCGGCGGCGCTCCAGGCGCTGCTCGGTGAGCACCACGCGGGTGCGCGCCAGCAGCACTTCCGGATCAAATGGCTTGAGCAGGTAATCGGTGGCACCCAGGCGTAGCGCTTCGACGGCGGTCTGCAGCGAGCCAAAGCCGGTCAGCAGGATCACCGGCAGGTCCGGGGCGCGCCGGCGCAGTTCGGACAGGATCTGGATCCCGTCCATGTCTGGCAGGTGCAGGTCCAGGTAAACCAGGTCAAACGGCCCGGCTTCCACCTGCTGCAGCGCCTGCCTGCCGTCGGCCGCGCCGGCGGTGTCACACCCGCCAGACTGCAGCACGCGCGCCAGCGTGCTGCGCAGGGCGGCTTCATCGTCAATGATCAGCACTCTTCCCAGGCTCATACGCTCATCCCCAGGGCAGGCCGGTGGGCGGGGCCGGCGGCGCTACCGGCAGCCAGACGCGGAAGGTGGTGCCGCGCCCGGGAAGGCTGTCCACTTCAATGCGCCCCATGTGCCGCTGGACGATATCATAGGTGATCGCCAGCCCCAACCCGGTGCCGCCCTCGCCGGCCTTGGTGGTCACAAACGGGTCAAAGATGATCGGCAGGATCTGCGGGTCGATGCTGGGGCCGTTGTCGGCGATGCTGAACTGCACCGCGCGCCCCCCGGGAGCCAGGCCCGTGGCGACCCGGATGCGCCCGCCGCCGGTCTCGGGGTGCGAGCTGCGCATCGCTTCGACCGCGTTCAGGCAGATGTTCAGGATCACCTGCTTGATCTGGTCGCGGATCAACAGCGCCTGCGGCAGGTCAGGGTCGGGAGAGAACTCGAAAGTGATCCCGGCGTGGCGCATATGCGTGGCGAGCAGCTTGCGCACGTCCTCCACCAGGTCGTTCAGCAGGGTGGGCTGGTACTCTTCGCTGGTCGCCGGGCGGTAGGTATCACGCAGGCGGGCGATCAGCCCAGCCATGCGCACGGTTTCGTTTAGCACGGTCTGCAGGTCTTCGTTGGCCTGCGGCGATAAGCTCTGCTCCAGCTGGATCAGGTATAGGGCGTTCTGGATGGCCTGCAGCGGGTTATTCAACTCATGGGCCACCGAAGCGACGATGCGCCCCAGGGCAGCCAGTTTTTCAGACTGCACCAATCGGGCGCGAGTGGCTTTCTCATGCTCCAGGGCGGCCTGCAGGTCGTCGTACAGGCGCGCTTTCTCGATCGCCACCGCCGCCTGCGCCCCCAGGGCGCTCAGCAGGCGCTGGTCGTCGTCGTCAAACGCGCCCGGCTGGCGGCTCTGCACGCTCAGGGTGCCCAGCATATCGCCGGTGGCCTTGACCGGCACCACCAGCAGCGCCCGGTAGGGCGCGTCGGCAGCCGGGTCCATGTGCACCGGCAGGTAGCGCTGGTCGGCGGTCACATCCGCAACGTTAATCGGCAGCCCGCCGGCTACCACCAGCCCGGCGATGCCCACCCCGGGGCGGAAGCGCACCCGCTCCCCGTCGTACCCCGACAGCGGCATGTCGCCGGCGGCGCTGTCAGCGTCGGGCGACATGCCGCCGGCTTCGGCGGCTGTCCCGGCGATCGCCACCGGGTTGAGGTTCTCCTGCCGCTCATCCAGCAGGTGCAGGATGGTGCGGTCCGAGGCCTTGATCAAGCGGCAGGCCGCATCGGCGATGGTTTGCAGCGTGTTGCGCAGGTCCACCGTGCCGGCCAACATCTGGCTGATCTCATACAGCGCCTGGGTCTTCTGCAGCTCCTTGGTCAGCTCGTTGGCCGTCAAGCCGCCATCGTGGCGGCGCAGCGCCTGGTCGTGTGCTTCAGGCTCCACAGCAGCAGCCATGCTTAGAGCGCCCAGGCCAGCATCACGCCCAACACTGCCACCACCACCCCCAGGTGCAGCAGCAGGTTGGTTTGAGCCAGCCAGCCGGCGCCCGGGATGAACTGCACCACCAGGTTGACCAGCACCAGCGCCAGGCCGAGCATCGGCAGCAGGCCCTTGCGGTGGGCCAGGTTTTCAGACAGGTAATCCAGCAGGCGGTTGATTAAGTTTCCCATCAGGTGGGCCTTTTCAGTCCTCGGGGTCGTCGGGGGTCTCGGCGGGCGGGGTCCACTGGGTGATCAGGTAGGGCTGGTAGCGCGCCAGCAAGCGCCCGGGCAGGCGGCCCTGCACCTGGACGCCGCCACGCACGTGCTCAATGCGCTCAACCTGGCCCAGCTCATGGAACATCGAGATCAGCTGGCCCTGCTGGTAGGGCAGGCGCAGCATCACCGGGGCATAGCGCTCATACAGCGTTTCGTTGACCGCGGCCAGCAGGTCGTTGATCCCGATCCCGTCGCGGGCAGAGATGGCGACCGAGTTCGGGAACACGGCCAGCGCTTCGCGGGCGCGCTCCGGGTCTTTCAAGCGGTCGATCTTGTTCAGCACGGTTAGCACCGGGATGTGCCCGGCCTCGATCTCTTGCAGGGTCTGGTGCACCGCTTCAGCCTGGGCCTGGGCGTTGATGTGCGTCACGTCGATTACATGCAGCAGCAGATCGGCCTCAGAAATCTCCTCCAGCGTGGCGCGGAAAGCCGCCACCAGTGCGGTGGGCAGCTTCTGGATAAAACCGACCGTGTCGGTGAACAGGGCCACGTTGCCGCCCGGCAGCTCCACCCGCCGGGTGGTCGGATCCAGCGTGGCAAACAGCTGGTCGGCCACATATACATCCGACTGGGCCAGGCGGTTCAGCAGGGTGGACTTGCCGGCGTTGGTGTAGCCCACCAGCGTGACCAATGGGATACGCGAGCGCTTGCGCCGCTGGCGGTACTGCTGGCGGTGGGTGCGCACCTTCTCCAGTTCTTCTTTCAAGTGGTCGATGCGGCGGCGGATATCGCGGCGGTCCACTTCCAGCTGGGTTTCGCCGGGGCCGCGCAGCCCCACCCCGCCCACGCTGCCCGAGCGCCCGCCGCCGCCGCCGGCCTGGCGGGCCAGGTGGGTCCAGGCCCGCGTCAGGCGCGGCAGGCGGTACTCGTACTGGGCCAGCTCGACCTGCAGCGCGCCTTCGCTGGTGCTGGCATGCTGGGCGAAGATGTCCAGGATCAGCGCCGTGCGGTCCAGCAGGCGGATGTCCTGGCCCAGCTCCACTTCCAGCTCGCGCAGGTGGCGCGGCGACAGCTCGTCGTCAAACAGCACCACTTCGGCCTCGAACTCCTGCGCCAGGGCCTTGACTTCCTCCACCTTACCCGGACCGATAAAGGTCTGCGGGTTGGGGTGATCGAGCTTCTGGGTGGTTTCACCCACCACCTCCAGCCCGGCGGTATCAGCCAGCAGGGCCAGCTCTTCCAGGGAATCGCCCAGGCTGAGCAGGTTTTCGAAATCACGGATCTCCACACCCACCATCAAAGCCCGTTCGCGCGGGCGCTGGGTCTCTTCAGCTTGCTTCTTTGCCATCCAGGCTCCTCATTAAACTACGGTCCAGTCAAGCGCAAACGCCGGGGTCAATCCTGCCCGGCCTGGTCCAGATCGACCAGCGGGGAGAACAACCGGGCGCTGCGGTCATCCGGGGGCATGCGGCGGGCCGGCAGCAGCACATGGAAGATGGCCCCGGGGCAGGCTTTCTCGTCGCAGCCGGGCGATTCGACCCAGATCGAACCGCCATGGGCTTCGATGATGCCCTTGGTGATCGGCAGGCCCAGCCCCGGGCCGCCGCCTTTAAACTTGGTCTTGCCGCTGGAATGCAGCGAGACGCTGCCCAGCCGGCCAAACTTCTCAAAAATACGCAGGTGGTCATCGGGGTCGATGCCGATGCCGGTATCCGAGAAGGTGATCTCCACAAAACCGGGCAGCTTGCGCCCGTCCACCGTGATGCGCCCGCCGTCGGGGGTATATTTGATCGAGTTCGAGAACAGGTTGCGGAACGCCTGGTACAGGCGCTCGCCGTCGCCAAAGGTCATCTCGTCCGCCCCGGGGAAGGGCAGGAAGCGCATCTCCAGGCGGCGCTCGGCGGCGATGGCGTCGAACTCGTCCCGCAGCAGGTCCAGCAGACGGTTGATCCACAGCGGCTGGAAGTTCAACGAAAGCAGGTTGTTGTCGATCAGCGAGACGTCGATCATGTCGTCGACGATCTCACGCAGGCGGCGGGTGCCGTTGTCCACGCCCTTGATCAACACGCGCGAGTAGTCGAAGGACTCGGTCGAGGGGAGCTGGTCGCGCAGCATAGCGGTGTAGCCCTCGATCAGTGTCAGCGGGGTTTTTAACTCGTGGGCGGCGATGGCGATGAAGTCCGACTTGCTGCGGTCCAGGCGTTCCAGCGTGGCAGTGGCGCTGTCCAGCTCGTTTGCCATGTGCTGGATGTTGCGCTCCATCTCCAGCCGCGAGCTGTGCTCGTAAGCGTGGACAAAGATCGGCAGCAGCGCCCCGGCCAATTCGAGGGCGTCGCTTTCGGGCAGGCTCTCGCGGCCGATCTCAAAGGTCTGCATGTGGATGCGGTTAATGATCGCCGGCAGGCTGATCGACTGGTTGTCCAGCTCGGTCTCGGTGCGCGCCGCCACCCACTCCTCCAGCAGCGGGTCCAGCCAGGACGGGTCGCCGGTCTCAACGGCCTGCTGGACGCGGTTGTAGAATGCTTCGAGCATCTGCTCGAAGCTCTCGCGCAGGTCTTCGCCGCGCGCCAGGGTGCGCGAGTTGCGGATGAGCCAGGGACGGTGGATGCGCTCCAGCGCTTCGGTGACTTTCACGGCGTTTCCAAGAGCCAGCTTAACAGCGTGCGCCCAACGATCTGCAGGCTTTGCGCCGAAACCTTGTCCGGCGTGTCCTGGCGGGTGTGCCAGTAGGGATAGTTGAAGTCGATCAGGTCCACCGCCGGGATGCCGGCCTCGATAAACGGGATGTGGTCGTCCAGCACGGTGAAATTATAGCTGGGAATGAAGAACTGCTCATAACCCAGGCGGGCGGCGGTGCTCCAGATCTGCTCGATCAGCGCCGGATTGGAATTGCGTTCCTGGTAGATGTTCAGGTCGGCGTCCCCGATCATATCAATCACCACTGCGGCGTCCGGTTTGTCTTGCAGGGCAGCCACGTAAGCCCGGGAGCCAAGGATCCAATCCCAGCCGGGGATTCGGCCGTTGTCCTCGGCGTCGAAAAAGACCAGCGTAACGCGCGGGTAGCGCGAGCCGGGCAGGCCGGCGGGCAGCACCCGCCCCAGTTCGGCCAACACCGCCACGCCTGAAGCGCCATCGTTGGCGCCCGGTACGGGCTGGTGGTGCTGGGCTGGGTCGGGGTCCTGGTCGGCCCGCATCCGGCTGTCATAGTGTGCGCCGATCACCACCCATGGGCGGCCGCTGCCCTGCTCGGCGATAATGTTGCGCACCGGCTGATCCAGGGCGGTAGTCTCCTGAACGGTGACCGCCCAGCCGCTTGCTTGCAGCTCGCCGGTCAGCCACTCACTCAACTGGCGGTGCGCCGGGCTGCCTGGCAGGCGCGGGCCGAGACCCACCTGGTATTCTACATCACGCAGCGCCCTTTGGCCATTAAATCTATCTATAATCTTCTGCGCCTCGGCAGTCGGTGCGCCGGCAGTTGGAGCGCCGCCAGTCACGATACGCTCGGTTGGAGCGCTGCCGGTTGCGGCGCCGCCGGTTGCGGCGCTGTGAGTGGGTTCAGCCGCCCCCGGAGAGGCGTCCGGCGCAGCCGCGGGCCGCGCCGGACGGCGCAGCCCTCGCCAGGCCAGCAGCCCGACGGTTAGCGCCAGCAGCACACCCAGCAGCAGCAGGCGCGTCTTAACCGGCATGGGCAGCTTTCACCCGGTCGAGCGCGGCCAGCGCCCGGCTGACCAGCGCCTGGTTGCGGCCGTGCTTGGCGCGGATGTGGCGCTCCAGCGGAGGCAGCAGGCCGAAATTGGCCTTCATCGGCTGGAAATCGGCCGGGGAAGCATGGGTAATGTAGTGGCACAGCGCGCCGAGCATCGTCTCGGGCGGCAGGGTCAGTGGCGGCTGCCCGTTCAGCAGCCGGGCCGCGTTCCAACCGGCCAGCAGCCCGGTGGCGATGTTGCCGGCGTAGCCTTCCACCCCGGTGATCTGCCCGGCGAAGAAC
>JBJSYW010000505.1:0-10041 GCA_046089985.1 Chloroflexota bacterium | reverse complement strand
CGACCTGTGGTCACGGCCAGCGCTGGCCTATGCCGGGCGCATGCTTGGCCTGGGCCTGGTGGGGATGCTGGCGGCGGTGGCGGCCCAGGCCGGCTACGTGGCCTGGTCGGGCAATTCCGCCGAGCAGTTCACCAGCAGCTTTTCCTCGGCGCTGCTCTGGCGGCGTCTGCTGCCGAATTCCACCTACCCGCCTGGGATGCTGCTGGCGCTGGTGCTGGTTTCGCTCCCGCCGCTGCTGCTGATCGCCGGGCGGCTGCTCGAGCTGCAGCGCGGCGCGCCGGCCTGGCGCAGTGTGCACCCGCTGCGCCTGTTGGGCCTGGCTGCGGTGGGCGCGGTGCTGGCAGCCGGGGGGCTGCTGGTCAGCTTAAAGATCGGCGGCGGTTCCAACCTGCACAATGTGGATGCTTACCTGGCCTGGCTGGCCCTGGTCGCGGCCTGGTTCTGGATGCGCCGCCTGCGCCTCGATACCGGGCCAGCCGGCGTACCGGCCGGGCCAGCCGGCGTACCGGCGGCGGCCGCGGCAGCCCGCCCAGCGCGCTTGCTGCAGGCCGGCGCCTGGCTGTGCCTGGCGCTGCCCGCCCTGGCGCTGGTTCTGGCTAACCCGCCGGTGCATTACGATATCAACCTGAAGGCCACCAACCGCGCCATCCGGGCGATCAACCGTATGGCGGCCGAGGCCGGGCCGGATGCGAAGGTGCTGTTCCTCTCCAACCGCCACCTGGTCACCTTCGGGCAGACCCCCGGTCTGCAGTGGGAACCGGAGTATGAGCGCGTGTTCCTGATGGAGATGGCTATGGCGGGCAACCGCGCCTACCTTGACGAGTTCGACCGCAAGCTGCGCGAGCACGAGTACAGCCTGATCGTGGCCGAGCCGCTCTCCAACGTCTATAAAGGCTCGGGCGACGTGTTCGGTGAAGAAAACAACGCCTGGGTGAAAGAAGTTTCCGAGCAGGTGCTGTGTTATTACAGCCTGGTCACCACCATCCGTGAAGCGCAGATCCAGATCCTGCACCCACGCGATGAACTGGCCCCGTTCTGCCGTCCTGAAAACCAATAAAAAGTGAGGCCGCCATGTATCTCAGTTGGACTGGCCGTTGGATCGACCTGCTGATCTGGGCGCTGTTGATGCTGCTTCCCATGCTGGGCGGCTGGCTGCTGTGCGCCTGCCTGTTTAGCTTGAAAGCCGGCGAGCGGCTGTTCGCCGGGCTGGCAGTCGGCCTGCTGCTGTTCATGGTGTTCAGCGGGCTGCTGGGGCAGCTGCTGCCGCTGGCGGCGGCTTTTTGGGCGGCCGCGGTGACTGTGCTGCTGCTGGGCCTGGCGGCGCTGTTGCATTCCCGGCGCAGCGGAGCGCCCGCCCCCTCCGCCTGGCAGGATTTGCGCCATTGGCAGGCACCGGCTGCCTGGCTGGCGCTGTTTGGCCTGTTCTTTGCCATCAACCGCGGCCTGGCGATCTTTGACGACTTTTCCAACCTGCCAATCGTTTCGATCATCGCCGCCAACGGGCTTCCGCCGGTGTTCTACCTGAACCCCAACCTGGCGTTGGATTACCATTACGGGCTGCACCTGCTGGCCGCGGCCCTGGTGCGGGTGGGCGGGTTGTACCCATGGGTGGCATGGGACGTGCTGAAGGCGCTTTCGATCAGCCTGGCGGCGGTCCTGGGTGTGCTATGGTACCGGCGCTTTGCCGGGGCCGGGCGCATCTGGCGCCAACTGCTGCTGGTAGCCGCCGGGCTCTTCGTCCTGTTCGCCGGCGGCTCGCGCTGGCTGTTCCTGCTGCTGCCGGAAGCCGCCCGCAGTGCCGTCAGCGCCCAGGTGCAGTTGATTGGCTCCGGGCTGGACACCGCGCCCGATCTGGGCCAGGCCGTCCTGCTGCCCTGGAATATCGAAGGCGGCGGGCCGTTCCCGTTCGCGTTCGCCTTCATCAGCGGCGTCTCGCGCCCGTTGAGCCTGGCGATGGGCGGCAGCAGCGCCATGCCCACCCTGGCGTTGATGCTCCTGCTGCTGCTGGACCGGCGGCGCTGGTCGCTCGCCCAGGCGCTGCTTTACGGTCTGTTGATCGTTTCGCTGGCGATGCTGTCCGATCACCTGTTCGCGCTGCTGATCGGCGGGCTGGGGCTGGCTGTGCTGCTGCGCGCCCTGCTCGACCTGTCACGCTCCGGCAGCGCGCTGCCGTTCCGGCGGCGCCTGGGTTTCGCCGTCCGGCGGGCGCTGCCCTGGATAGGTATGCTGCTGCCCGGGTTGGTTCTGGCCCCGCTGTTGAGCGGGGTGCTGGTGCAGCTGCTTGGTCGCCTGAGCGGTGGTACGCTGGACCAGGGCGGGGCTTACCTGCCGGGGATAGTCCTGCGCTGGCCTCCGGCAGTCAGCACGTCCCATTTCAGCCCCCTCAGCCTGCTGCAGCCGGCGCAGCTGTTGGCGGCGCTGATCGAGATTGGCCCGCTGCTTCTGCTTGCCCTCCCGGTGATCGCCGCTGCCCTGGCGCGCCTGCATTCCGGCCGGCTGGTCTTCGCCGGTCTGGGGCTGGCGGGCATCACCGCCTTTCTGGCCCCGCTGGTGATCCAGTTTGTCGAGCGCGACCGCGATATCACCCGCCTGACCGGGGCGGCGCTCTCGCTGTGGATGGCGCTCGGCCTGCCGTATGCCTGGCTGGCCTTTCGGCGGGGGCCGGAGTGGCGGCGCTGGGCGCTGGTCGCCGGCTTTGCCGCGGTGGTGGGCGGCGGCCTGGCGCTGTTCCCGGCCCAGTTGATCGCCTCCGCCCAACCGCAGCCGTCATATTTCATCCAGCTGCCCGACGAAATGATGGCGCGCAGCTACTGGAACCGTCTCGACCCGGGCGCCTGGGTGCTTGACCCGGGCCTGCCCTACCGCCCGGCGGTGCTCTTTGGCCGCACCAGCGGGCCGGCCTACCCCGGCGTCCAGTCCGCTCCGCTGCCCGAGTTTCGCCGCCTGTTGGACGGCATGGATGCAGCCGCCATCGCCCAGGCCGGCTACCGCTACGTGTACCTGGACCGCAAAACCCTGGAAGGGTTCAGCGTCCAGCAAAGGAACGTCTTCTTGCGCCCGTGCGTCCGGCTGGTCGACCAGCAAAAAATCCCCGGCGGCGATTTCCGCCGCCTGTACGATCTTGGCGGCTGCGGTCAGTAGACTGTGTTATAATTCAGCGGCTGAATATTGCCGTGATGACTACTGAACCATTAACCGACCGAGAGCTGACGCTGCTCGAAGAAATTGAACATGACCCGGATGTGACGCAGGCTACCCTGGCGGCGCAGCTGGGCGTTGCCGTGGGTACGGTGAACTGGCATCTCAAGCGCCTGGTCTCCAAAGGCTACGTCAAGGTCAAGCGCCTCCAGCGCCGGAAGCTGCGTTACATTATCACGCCCGAAGGGTTGGCTTTCCGGGCGCTGCTAACCGTTAACTACATCGAAACCTCGCTGCGCCTGTATCGCAAGACCCGCCAGCGGGTGCAGGACCTGATCCATCAGGTGCAGGAAGCCGGCTTCCAGGAAGTGGTTGTTGAGGGCGAGGGCGATATCGCCGAAATCTGCCGGCTGACCTGCCTGGAGGAAGGCCTGAACGTGGTGGCTGCGGACCCCGAGCGCCGGCGGCCGCGCCTGCAGGTGATCGGCACCAAAGTTTTTTTACGCCTCGAAGCATAAAAAGAGGAGAGCATGCAATCTGAAACCTTCTGGAAAGATCGTCGTGTGGTCGTCACCGGGGGCGCCGGCTTCCTGGGCTCCTTCGTTGTGGAAAAGCTGCAGGCCCTGGGCGCGGACGTGTTTGTGCCGCACATCGAGCAGTATGACCTGGTGCAGCGGGAGGCCATCCTGCGCCTGCTGGACGATGCCCGCCCGCAGCTGATCCTGCACCTGGCCGCTGTCGTGGGCGGCATCGGCGCCAACCGCGAGCGCCCGGCCGATTTCTTCTACCTGAACCTGATGATGGGGGTGCAGTTGATGCACGAAGCCTGGAAGGCCGGGGTGGAGAAGTTCGTCGCCGTCGGCACCATCTGCGCCTACCCCAAGTTCACCCCGATCCCGTTCCAGGAAGAGCACCTGTGGGACGGCTACCCGGAAGAGACCAACGCTCCCTATGGCCTGGCGAAGAAGATGCTGCTGGTGCAGGCCCAGGCCTACCGCCAGCAGTACGGCTTCAATGCCATCTTCCCGCTGCCAGTCAACCTGTACGGGCCGCGCGATAACTTCGACCTGGAGACCTCGCACGTCATCCCGGCGCTGATCCGTAAGATGCTGGAAGCCAGGCAGCGCGGCGATCACCAGGTGGTGCTGTGGGGCGACGGCTCGCCCACGCGCGAGTTCCTGTTCGTGGAAGACGCCGCCGACGGGCTGCTGCTGGCTGCCGAGCGCTATAACGGCAGCGAGCCGTTCAACCTCGGCTCGGGGATGGAGATCTCGATCCACGATCTGGCAAACACCATCGCCCGCCTGGTCGGCTTCGAAGGCAAGGTGGTCTGGGACACCAGCCGTCCGAACGGCCAGCCGCGCCGCGCCCTGGACGTCTCACGCGCCGAGCGCTTCTTTGGCTTCAAGGCGCGTGTCCCGTTCGAAGAGGGGCTGCGCCGCACCATCGATTGGTACCTGCAGCATCCGGCATGAGCCAGCTCAGCGCCCGCCCTTCCTCTTCCAACAGCGTCCTGTTCATCCGCCCGTCGCGCGGGTGGATGGCGATCAATTTGCGCGAGCTGTGGCAGTTCCGCGAGCTGATCTACTTCCTGACCTGGCGCGATATCAAGGTGCGCTATAAGCAGACCGCCCTGGGGGCCGCCTGGGCGATCATCCAGCCGTTTTTTACGATGGTGGTCTTTACCATTTTTTTTGGACGCATGGCTAAGGTGCCCTCGGACAACGTCCCCTACCCGATCTTCTCGTACGTGGGGCTGCTGCCGTGGGGCCTGTTCACCAAGGCCCTGACCGACACCGGCCGCTCGCTGGTGGCGCACCGGGCGATGATCACCAAGATTTACTTCCCGCGTCTGGCGATCCCAATCGCCTCGGTGCTGGGCGGGGTGGTAGATTTCGCCCTGGCTTTCGTGGTGCTGATCGCCATCATGGTCTACTATGCCCTTGCCCCGGGCAGCACCTACACGGTGCGCCTGGGCTGGGAGCTGCTGGCGCTGCCGCTTTTCCTGGCGCTGGCGTTGATCACCGCCCAGGGGGTGGGGCTGTGGCTGTCGGCGCTGCACGTGCTGTACCGCGACGTCGGCTATATCCTGCCCTTCCTGACCCAGTTCTGGCTGTTTATCACCCCGGTGGCTTATCCCTCCAGCATGATCCCCGACCGCTGGAAGCTGATCTACTCGTTGAACCCGATGAGCGGGGTGGTGGAAGGCTTCCGCTGGTCGCTGCTGGGCGCCGATGCTGCTCCCGACCCGATGATCTGGGTCTCGGCGGTGATTGCGGTGCTGGTGCTGGTCAGTGGGTTGTACTATTTCAAGCGCATGGAGCGCACTTTCGCGGACACGGTGTAATGACGGATATCGCGATACGCATCGAAGATTTGGGCAAGGTCTACCGCCTGGGCGACATCGTCGGCGGCAATACCCCGCGCCAGCAGTACCAGACTCTGAGCGAAAAGATGACCCTGGCGGCCTCCTCCGGTCTGCGCCGCCTGACCGGGCGCAAACCGGCGCAGGCGGCCATGAAAGCGCGCCGCGCCGAAGACGAACTGGTTTGGGCGCTGAAGGATGTCTCATTCAACGTCCACCAGGGGCAGGTGATCGGCGTGATCGGGCGCAACGGCGCTGGAAAAAGCACGCTGCTGAAGATCCTGTCGCGCATCACCGAGCCGACCGAAGGCTGCGCCGAGGTGCACGGGCGCGTCGGTTCGCTGCTTGAAGTGGGCACCGGCTTTCACCCCGAGCTGACCGGCCGCGAGAACATCTTCCTCAACGGCGCCATCCTGGGCATGGCGGGGCGCGAGATCGAGCAGAAATTTGACGAAATCGTCGATTTCTCAGGCGTGGAGAAGTTCATCGACACGCCGGTCAAGCGCTACTCGAGCGGCATGTACCTGCGCCTGGCTTTTGCGGTGGCGGCTCACCTGGAACCGGAGATCCTGGTGGTGGATGAGGTGCTGGCGGTGGGCGACGCCGAGTTCCAGCGCAAGTGCCTGGGAAAGATGAGCGATGTAGCCAGCCGGGGGCGTACGGTGCTGTTCGTCAGCCACAATATGTCGGCTATCTTAAACCTGACCGAGGAGACCGTGGTGCTCGAGAAGGGCCGTTTGGCCCACCGCTCCGCCACCCCGGCGGCGGTCGATTACTATATGTCGTCCGGCCTGGCGCAGGTGGGCGAGCGGACCTGGGGCATCGACGATGTGCCGGCTGAAGCCGCCCCGTTCCGCCCGCTGGCGATGCGCCTGCTGAACCGCCAGGGGCGGGTGGTAGACACAATTCGCTCCACCGAGCCGGCGGAAGTGCAGGTGGAGTACGTGCTGGACGCCCCGATCACCGGGCTGCGCATCGGCCTGTACCTGATCACCGCCCGCGGCGAGTACGTGCTGGCCTCGTTCGACACCGACGAGCCGGAACAGTTTGAGCAGTATGCCGTGCGCCCGCCCGGGCGCTACCTCAGCCGCTGCACGCTGCCGGCTGATTTTCTCAATGAAGGCCGTTATATCCTGGGGGTCAACGCCAGCGCCTACCGCGTCCGGCGCTACTTCCAGGATGAGGGGGCGCTGTCTTTCACGGTGGATGCCACCGGCGCGCCAGGGATGCATTGGCCCGAGTCCCGTTTGGGTCCGGTGCGCCCGCGCCTGGATTGGGAGATCGAAAGGGAGTCCGCGGACCACCCGGGCCGGCCCGGTTACCCGGCGGATGCCCTGGAAAGGTGAGTAAGGAAAGCATGCTCTCGAAATACCTGCTAAAACGTATCCTGGGCGAGCTGCCCTACGCTGCCGAAGCCTACTGGCGCTTTGTGCAGCGCGGCCGCCCCTTGAATAAGAAATTTTCGCTGAAGCGCCTGGAAAAGAGCCTGCCGGATTGGTGCGCCCAGGCCCGCCAGGCGCAGGGCGCCGCCCCTGGGCAGCCGAAGAACATCCTGATCTTCGCTACCCTGCGTTACTGGATCGAGCACGCCGCTCTGCTGGGGGTGACGCTGTCTGGGATGGGCCACCGGGTCACCCTGGCTTACCTGCCCTACCCGAACTTTCGCCGCCCGGCCCAGCGCTTTGACCTGCGCCGCCAGAATGCCTATGCCCAGAGCGTTTTGGGCCGCGCCGCGCCGCTGATCAACACCCAGTCGCTGCTGGATGTACGCCCTGCCGCCGGTCGCAGCCTGACCGCCGGGTTGAAGCAGGCCCTGCACGAAGTGTCGCTGCGCGATACCCAGTACTCGCTGCAGATCGAAGATGTGGAGCACGGCGACCAGCAGGCCGAGCGCCTGTATCGCCTGCGCCTGGAGCGCAACCTGCAGGCGGCCGCGGCGCTGATCGGCTATGTCCAGTCGCTGCCCGCCGCGCAAAAACCTGACCTGCTGCTCACCCCCAACGGCAGCATCCTGGAGAACGGCGCCGTCTACCAGGCGGCGCGCAGCCTGGGCATCCCCGCGGTGACCTATGAGTTCGGCGAGCAGCGCGGGCGGATCTGGTTCGCCCAGGGCAGCGAGGTCATGCTGCAGCAGACCGATGCCCTGTGGCAGGCCCGCCGCGATCACCCGCTGAACGAAAGCCAGTGGGAGCAGATCCGCTCCCTGTACGCTTCACGCCAGAATGCCCGCCTGTGGGAAAACTTCGCCCGCCAGTGGCAGGGCCAGCCCAGTCAGGGCGGGGAGCAGGTGCGCCAGGCGCTGGGGCTTGACCAGCGCCCGCTGGCGCTGCTGGCTGCCAACGTCATCGGCGACAGCCTGACCCTCGGACGGCAGGTTTTCAGCCGCAACATGACCGAGTGGCTGCAGCGCACTGCCCGCCATTTCGCCGACCTGCCGCAGGTGCAGCTGGTGGTGCGCATCCATCCCGGCGAGCGCTACTTGAAAGGCCCCTCAGTGGCTGAAGTGGTGCGCGCCGCCCTGCCCGATATGCCCTCCCATATCCACCTGGTGGAGGCCGGCGACCCGGTCAACACCTATGACCTGGTCGAGATCGCCGACCTGGGCCTGGTCTATACCACCACGGTCGGCATGGAGATGGCAATGAGCGGCGTGCCGGTGATCGTTGGCGGGCAGACGCACTACCGCGGCAAGGGCTTCACGCTGGACCCATCGTGCTGGGAAGATCAGCAGCAGTTTATCGCCGGCTGGCTGGCAGACCCGCAGCGGCGCATGGAGCGCCCGGAAGTGGAGCAGGCCTGGAACTACGCCTACCGCTTCTTCTTCGAGTATCCCACACCCTTCCCCTGGCACCTGTTGAGCTTCTGGGACGAGTTGAACGAATGGCCGGTAGCGCGTGCGCTGTCGGGCGAAGGGCAGCAGCGTTTCGGCGCTACGCTGCAGTGGCTGGCGGGCGAACCGCGAGATTGGGCGGCCAACTGACCGATGAGCGACGTAAAACAGGAAGTTAAAGAGTTCTATAACCAGGTGGGTTGGAAGCTGGTGGGCGAGGATGTCTACCAGAACGCCCGCTACGAAGACTTGCGCCCGGTGGCGCGCGAATACATCCATGCCTGCCATGCCCGCGTGGCGCGCCACCTGGCGCCGCAGGGCCGGCTGCTGCTTGACGCCGGCTCAGGCCCGGTGCAGTACCCCGAGTACCTGACGTACTCGCAGAACTACCGGTACCGCGTGTGCGCCGATATCTCGTTCACCGCGCTGGTGGAGGCGCGCCGCCGGTTGGGCGAGCGCGGCCTGTACGTGGTGTGCGATGTGGCCAACCTGCCCTTCAAGGCGGATGCCTTTGACGGGGTGGTTTCGCTGCATACCATCCATCACCTGCCGGAAGACGAGCACCTGAACGCTTTTCGCGAGCTGCACCGGGTGCTGCTGCCCGCCCGCCAGGCGGTGGTGGTCAACGGCTGGGCGCACTCGCCCTGGCTGGAGCGCTACGAACCGCTGGTGCGCTTCGCCCAGCGCACGCGCCATCTCTTTGAGCGCCTGACCGGGCAGCGCCGCCCGGACGAGCCTGAAGACCCGGTCGAGACCACCCGGCGAGCGGCCCGCAAGGCCGAAAAGCGCGCCAAAAAGCAGTTCGATAAGAATGCCCGCTCGACCCATCTGCCGCAGGATATCCCCGAGGCCCCCAAGGGCACCTTCACCAACAAGCACAACGCCGAATGGGTCCGCCGGGAGGTGGGCGCTGAAATGTCGGTGGAGATCCTGGTCTGGCGCACGGTGACGGTGCGCTTCACCCGCGCCCTGATCCATTCCTGGTTGGGCGGTCGGCTGTGGCTGCGCCGCCTGTTTGCCCTGGAAGAGCGCCATCCCCACTATTACGGCGAGAACGGTAAGTACCCGTTGATCGTGATCCGCAAAATGGAAAAATGACCCCCTGCGGCTCCCCGAGCGGGGAAGCTGCGGAGATCGAGGATTGAGCGATGAATTGGAATGAAAAAGTTGTCCTGGTCACCGGCGGGACCGGCTCATTCGGCAAGAAGTTTGTCGAGGTGATGCTGCAGGAATACCACCCGGCCAAGCTGATCATCTTCAGCCGCGATGAACTGAAGCAGCATGATATGCGCGTGGCGGGTTTCGATGCCCCCAACCTGCGCTACTTCATCGGCGACGTGCGCGACCGTGACCGGCTGCGCCGGGCGATGCAGGGCGTGCACGTGGTGGTGCATGCTGCCGCACTGAAACAGGTGCCTGCCTGCGAGTACAACCCGATGGAGGCCATCAAAACCAACATCCTGGGCAGCAGCAACGTCATCGACGCCGCTCTGGATGCCGGGGTGGAGAAAGTCATGGCGCTCAGCACCGATAAGGCGGTCAGCCCGGTCAACCTGTACGGCACGACCAAGCTGGCGGCCGAGAAGCTCTTCGTGCAGAGCAATGCCTATGCCGGCGCGCTGAAGACGCGCTTCGCCTGCGTGCGCTACGGCAACGTGGTCGGCTCGCGCGGCTCGGTCGTGCCCTTCTTCCGCAAGCTGCTGGCCGA
>JBJSYW010000504.1:0-17482 GCA_046089985.1 Chloroflexota bacterium | reverse complement strand
ACTGGTCGGCCAGCACAAACATGCTGCCTTCTACATTACCACCCAGGCGCACGTCGCGCCCCACGGCGAAGACATTGCCCAGCACCGTGCCGGAGATGACCGGGGTTTGGCCGATCAGGAACAGGTCATCTTCGACGGCCTGTTGGGTGGGCGCCCACCCGGCCCAGGCCAGCGCCGGGAACAGAGCGGCCAGCGCCAGCGCAATGACCAGGGCCGTCCAGCCCGGGAGCGGCCGCCGCCTGGGGCGGAGTGAAAGATCCACGCTGCGAATACGGTTTCTCATGGCAGTTCCTTAAGGTCCGGTGATCAGGTAGAAGACCAACTGGATGTCCGGCCCGGATAGGATGAGCCGGTTTTCCTGGATGGCGGCGGTGGTGACGGCTTGCAGGGCAGCCTGCAGCGCATCTTCCTGGGTCATAATCTCATCCGGGCAAGAGCGCCGGCCGGTCGTCAGGCGGTCCACGCCGACGGCGAAGGTCCCATCGCCATGATCGGCGGCGGTGTAGCGCCCGCTGTAGTCGTTGCAGCCGGCGAAGCCGGCCAGACGCCCATCCAGGAACTGGAGCGTAATCGCCGTGCCGGGCAGCAGCGGCTGTCCGTTGATTGTGGACAGCGTCCAGGCGTGCGTATCCAGGCGGGCGTTGATGGTGATGATGGACACGGCGCTGTCGGTCAGGCCGTTTGCATCGGCGACCACGACGGTAATCTCGTACATACCGGTGGTGTTATAGATGGCGGTGGTCTGGGGATTGGGGGAAGCCGGTTGGCCGGCGCCGTTGCCAAAACTCCAGGTATAGGAAACCAACGGGCTGCTGCCGGCGGCCGAGCGTCCGGCATCCAGGATTACCGGCTCGCCGATGTAAGCGCTGCCCGGGGCCTGGACGGCTGCCTGGGGCGGGTTGATCTCCGGCTGCGGGATCTCGGTCGGCGGTGGGGCCTCGGTGGGACGCGGCGCTTCGGTGGGCGGGGCCGGCGGCTCGGAAGTGGGCGGCGGCGGGAACGTGGCGGTGGGCGGCGCCGGAGGCGCTTCGGTGGGCGGCGGCACAGCGGTGGGCCGCGGCAGGATCAGGATCGGCTGGGTGGTGGTGTTGGTCTGCCCGCGCTGGTCGGTCACGGTCAATTTGACGGCGAACGTGCCGGGGCCGCCGATGGCGTGCTGGACAACCCGACCGCTGGCGCGGTGACCATCGCCGAATTCCCACTGCCAGGCAACCAGTGTGGCTTGCCCGGTGGAGCGAGACCCGTCAAAGGTCACAATCTCTCCCACGAAGGCCTGGGGTGGAACCTGGATGCGCGCCTGGGGCGGCGGGACATCCTGCGGGCGCTGCGGCGGGGTGAGCGAATAATTGGCGAACCCGGCGTCGCCGTCGATCTGCAGCGTGGTGTCTGCCACCAGGTAGCTGCGGGCCGAGCGCAGGATCGCCAGGAGCACATCCTCCTGCACCTGCAGCGCAGGCTCTGAGCATGCGCCGCCAGACAGGTTAACCGAGGCGATGGTCAGGCGGTTCAGCTGGGTCTGGTAAGCGCCGTTGAAGTTCTTGCAGCCGGTAAAGCCGATCAGCGTGCCATCCGGGTTAAAGCGGGTGAACGGCTCCTGGGCGGCGGGACGGCTGTTGGAGTTGTTATACGAGATCAGGAACCAATTGCGATCCACCAGCATCGGCCGCTGGTCCACCTGAGACTGGGTGGCGGTGGGCATCGGGGTATTGGTGACTGCCAGGGTGGGGGTGGCGCGAGAGAAGATCCCAGCCGGCGCCAGCAGCGCCAGGCCGGCGAGCAGGCAGCACAGCGCCAGCAAAACGCCGCCGAACACTGCCAGCCAGGGCGGCATGAGCGCTTTCTGGCGCACTGCGCCGCGCAGCGCCTGGTCTGCCATCCCGCCGGCCTGGATCGTTACCAGGTAGGGATGGTCTTTCTGGCTGCCCACCCAGTAACGGCGCAGCGGCCGGGCCGTGTATGGCACTTCGGTGCTTTCATCCAACCCCAGGTTGACCTGCTGGGGTTCGGCCGGCTCGAAAGCCAGTGTTTCTTCCGGGCTCTCCCAACGCACGCTCACCGTGGCGGGCACGTTGGATTGGTTGGCCAGGCGCACGTGGGCGGGTTGGCTGCGCTCGGGAACGGGAGCAAATAACTGAGACTGGATTTCGGTAAACGCGCCGACGGTCAGGGTGCAGCCGATGGCTACGTTCTGTTCAGGGGCATGCTCGCTTTTTACGTGGATTGTGAACGGATAGCGCCCGGCCCGGGAGGCGGAACTGCGCGCAGGTTGGATCAGCAGCGCGCCGTTTACCACCTCGCCGGCTTCCAGGGTCCAGGCGGCGGGATCGATGGTTGCCCAACCGGGCGGTAGATCGGCGCTTTCCAGGTGGAAAGTGTCTGCGCCCAGACCCTGGTTGCTCAGTACCACCGGGACTGCCAGCTTTTCACCAGGGATGACGGCGTATTGCACGCCATTCATCAACACCCCCACGCGCCCGGTCACTTCGAAACCGGCGACGGTCAGGATGAGCTGGGTTTCTGTACTGCGCTGCGGGTTGAAGGTGCTGGCTGCGTTGATGCGCAGCAGGTGCCGTCCGGCGTTGGCATTGGGCGGCGCCGGCGGTTGAACGATCAAGGTGATGCAGCGCTCCTCACCCGGCTGAACCAGCACCACCGGTTGGTCGGTAGACACCCACGGCAGTGGAATGCCCTGCACCGTGATGCGCACCTGGTCTGGGGCTGGGTTTTGATTCTTGAGCACGACCGGGATTTCCAGCGTCCCGCCAGGGGCCACTGAAAAGCGATCTGCCTCGACCGATATGAGAATGCCGGGTTCACCGAGATCACTCATTGCACTGCTCCTTCCTATGCCCGTGTTAGAGACCGAGCAACTGCTTTTTCTTGGCTTCGAACTCGTCGTTGGTAATGATGCCCATATCGCGCAGCCCAGCCAGCTGCTGCAGCTCGGCGATATAAGCGGGGACATCTGCCGCCGGTTGAGCAGGTGGGGGTGCGGCGGCCGGCGGCGGGACGTTGGTCATCTGCGGCGCAGCCGGCGCAGCCGGCGCAGCGCCCACGGCTTCGGCTTCGATGGCCGCTTTATCGTTGGCGTTCAACTCTTGCGTCTCAATATTCAGCGCATCCATCGCATTTTCAAGCTCTTCCGGGCTCAAATCCTCGGGCGGGCGGCCGGTGTGCTGCTGGATCTGCCTCGCCTGCGCTTGCCCGATCTTATAAGCCGCGCCGCCCACCAGCAGCAGCGAAAAACCGTTCACCAGCAAGCTTCTGCGGCGATAAACCCGCCCCGGTACCAGCGCCGTCCGGCGCACCACCCGCCGGGTGGTCCTTCTGGCTGTTCGCCGCGCAGTGCGGCGCGCGGCGCCGCGGTTACGTCCAAACATATTGGGCTGCTCCTTCTATCCGGGGATGCAAACTTCGCCATCCTCCAGGATCGGTTTTGTGGAAGCTGCGCCGGGGCTGCCTGGTTCACCAGGCAAGAACCCCGGCGCGTAGGTCACATCCGCCTATTCGATCGTGATGGTATGCGTGACGGTGGCGGTTTTACCGCTGCTGTCTGTGATGGTGAGCGTCACGGTGTAGGTGCCCGGTTGGGCAAAGGTATGTTCGACCTTGGCCCCGCTGGCGCTGCCGCCATCGCCGAAGTCCCAGGCATAGGCGGCGATGCCGCTGGCGGAGGTCGAGCCGCCGGCGTCAAACTGCACCGGCTGGTCGGCGGCGCCCTTATCGGGGGCGGTGATCACAGCCACCGGAGCGGCAGCCGGCGGTTCTTCGGTGGGCTGCTCGGTCGGGATCGGTTCCGGGCCGGGCGGCGCGATCGGCGCCTCGGTCGGGGCCAGCACCGGCGGCTCTTCCGGCTCGGCCGGAGGCAGATCGGGAGGCGCAACCGGCTGCAGCGGGGCGGGCGAGTTGTAGAAGACCAACGGCCCGTTGGCTGTGCTGATGATCAACTGGTTTTGCACCTGGTTGACGGCGGTGGCGGTCTGCAATGCAGTCAGGTACTGGTATTCCTGGTTCATCAGGCCGGCCGGTTCGGGGCAGAACTTCTTAGTCACCGAGGCCGAACTGACCTGGAACACGCCGGTGATCGAGGCGTTGTAGGTGTTGCAGCTGGCGCTGCCCGAGATGGCGCCGGTCAGTCCGTCGGCGTTGATGGCGAATTCGGCCGTCGCCTGGCTGCCGGGCAGCACCGGCTGTGCGCCGATGGTCACCAGCCACCAGCGAGTGCCGTTCAACGTGCTGAGCGGCCCGCCGTCAGGCGGAGGCGGGATCTGCGGGACATAGGCGGTGAAGGTGAGCGCCTGCCGGCCTTCGTCATAGGGGATCTGCAGCGTTCTACCCACGATGCGGTAGGTCGACGCGGCGTTCAGACCCAGGAAGAACTGCTGTTCCTGCTCCCAGAACGAATTCGGGCAGCTGGCGTTGTTGGTCCGGCTGGGCAGGTTGACCTTGATCTCGTTCAGGTTGGCGATATAGACCGCGTTATAGTCATTGCAGCCGGTTGAACCGACGATGACGCCCGCCGGGCCGCCTGGTTGGGAGATGAACTGAGCGGTGAAGCCGGCTTCCTGCGAGGGGATGGTGGGGCTTTCGATCGTGCCCATCGAGTCCAGGCGCCAGAACGTGCCTTCCAGGGGGGTGCGGTCGGCGCTGAAGGTCGCTATGCCATTCTCGGAGGTGATGATCAGCGTTTCGCCCAGCACCTGGTAGCTTTTAGCGCCCTCGAGCAGCTCGATGTAGGCGGCCTGGGTATCCATCACCGCCTGGGGGCAGCGCACCCAGGTGGTTTGAATGCCCTCGATCTGGAGCGCGCTGTCCTCGGCCAGCTGGTAGCCGCCGCTGAAGTTGTTGCACATCGCCACGCCGCCCACCAGGCCCTTGCCCGGCTCGGCGCCAGGCTCGAACAGGACCGTGGTCTGGTTCAGCCCCACCCGGTTGACCTCGCCGTTCATGGTCACCAGGGTCCACAGCACGTTCTCGATCGGCATATGTTGGGAGGTGAAGCGCAAGACGCCCTGCCCGCCGTCGTAGGTGATCTCGAGGGTGGTCCCCCGGATCGTGTAGCTTTCGGCGTTGATCAGGGCATGTTGGAAGACGGCTTCCTGCTCCATACCTGCGGTGCAGGCGCGCATGGTGCTGGCCGGCATGGCGATCTCCAGGCGGCCATCGGTGGCGGTGAAGGAGGTGGTGTAGCGGTTGCAGCCCGAATCGCCGCTGAGGGTCCCCTCGGCGGTAAATTGAGCCGTGATGTGCGTCCCCTCTTCGGGGGTCGACAGGTCATCCGGCTTGCCGAAGAATTCTAGCAGCCAGAGCGTATCCACCAGCGACTTATTGCTGGGCGTGAAGACCAGTTTGCGCTCGTACGTGGAGCCGGCATCGTAGTAGATCTCCAGGCGGCCCTGCGGGGTGAAGGCTACCTTGGTGGCCATCTGCAGCGCCGACATCACCAGGGTCTCCTGGTTCATGCCCTGTTCGCAGGCCATCATCGTCGAACCGAGCGGGCCGATCTTGATCGTGTCGCCGGTCAGTTCATAAGAACCGAAGAAGGTGTTGCAGCCGCCGAAGCCGTTCAGCGCGCCGTCCGGCCCGAATTGGGCGGTGACGGTGACGCCGGTTTCCACCACGGTGGGGTTCCCGGCGTCGCCGAAGCCGAGCAGCATCCAGAGCGGCCCGGCAAGCTGCGCTGTCAGGTCTTCCTCGGCCGCGCCGGCCGAGACCGGCTCCATGGTCGCCGCCGGTTCCGGTTCTGGCGGTTGGGTGGCTGCCGGAGCCTGGGGGGGCTCTGCTGTGGGCGCGGGGGCAGGCGTGGCAGCCGGCCGGCAAGCCGACAGTAAAAGAACGAACATCAGGATCAGGGCGATCCCTGTTGTGGGCCGTACAGCCCGAGATGCTGCTTGTTTCATGGTTACTCCTTAGGCGGCTTCAAATGCCGCCATCAGCCCTTCTTCTTCTTCCTTAGTCAGGTTGGAGGCGATCAGCTCAAATTCCATGCCTTTCAACTCGGCCATGACCTTGTCGGTCACGGCGCCGGTGGACAGCAGGAACAGCGCCGAGGTGCCTTCCGTGATCTGCGCGCGGGTCTTCTGGATGAAATCGTCGTCGATCCCGAAGTCGGCCATCCGGCCGCCCAGCGCGCCCATGGCAGCGCCGATGGCCAGGCCGAAGAACGGCACCCAGAAGATCAGGCCAAACAGCATGCCCCAGAATGCGCCGTCCAGGGCGTGCAGGCCTACCAGGTTGACGGCCTGGCGGGTCTTGGGGGCTTTCTTGCCAACCGGCCAGGACACCACGGCCGCGTCGAGCACTTTGATCAACTGCGACTTCTGCAGCTCGCCCATTTTCTCGAGCATCTGGCCGGCCCCTTCAGGGTTGGCAAACTTCAAAACGGTGAGGGTTGACATGCTAAATTCTCCTTTTATCTACAGAAACGAATACCGGTGACAAATCATTCTTTCCGCTGGGCGAAAGCCTGGATGACCTGGATGATCCCGCCTGACAGTGAGAGGATGGCAACGATCCAAACCAGGCTGACCACGCTCGAGAGGCTGGCGTAGTTGGCCACCAGGATCGCGCCAAAGGCCATGCTCAGCACCCCCATGATGCCCGAGGCCCAGCCGCCGCCCTTGAACGCCATTACCAGGGTCAGCACACCCACGATCAACCCCTGGATGCCCAGGAACAAAATCACAACGGCGGGGATCGTCACCGCGCTGATCAACGGGTAACGCAGTACATAGATCCCAGCCAGGATGCTCAGCGCGCCCGAGAACAGCTTCCATCCCCAGGCCTGCCGGTCGATGAACATATGCACCAGGGTGGAGATGCCGGAAAAGATCCAGTAATAGCCCAGGGCCAGTACCAGCACCAGCACCGTCTTGACCGGTACAGTCAGCAGCAAGAGCCCCAACAGGATATTGAGCCCGCCGCCGATGACTCCCAGCCACCAGGGGGCACGGCGAGTCTCAAAGTTCATTGCGTTGGTTGCAGCCATTTCGTTTACTCCTTATCTCATAGAACGAATGAATAGTAGTACGGGCCGGGTAGCCCGGTGGTACATTTGATTACTGCCCGCCGGTGTGTGCTTGCTCCGGCTGCGCCTGGGGTTTGACCTTTTCCAGCCAGGCCTGGGCAGCTTCATAGGCATCATAGGCGGCTACGCCCCACTGGCGGTGGGCAAGAAACACGTTCTCTCGCCCGATGCTCTCTAACAACCCGGTGCGCTCCAACTGCAGCATCACGCCCGGGCTGATGCCGGCCAGCATCAGCTTGCCGCCGTTGGCCTGCAGCACCTGGTTGTAGCGATCCAGCACGGCGATCATGGTGCTGCCAAACTTGTCATAGCCGCGGAACAGGAAGATGACCACGGCCTGCCTGGCCTCTTCGGCGGCGGGCAAGTTCTCCTCGAAGGTCTTGGCGGCGGCATAGAACAGGCTCCCGTACGGGTAGAGCACGGTCACCTTGTGGCTGGAAAGCTGTTTCGGCGCAGACTGCTCTAACGGCAGGGCGCCCCGGGATGACGGGACCAGCTCTACCAACTGCAGGCGGTTGGCCTGGTGGAAGACGAACAGCAGGATCGAAAGGCCGACGCCCATCAGCACGGCGAACTGCAGCGGCATGACCAGGGTGGCGAACAGGGTCAGCAGCATCACCACAGCCGGGATAGAGCCGGTCTGGATCACGGTACGGATGGATGGGAAGTCGAGCGTGCGAAAGCCGATCACGATCAGCAGCCCGGCCAGGGCCGGCATGGCGATCAGCTCGACCAGGTCGGCGAACAGCAGCACGGTCAGAGCAATCAGCACCCCGGCCAGGAAGTTGGCCCAGCGCGATCGGGCTCCGGCATTAGCCACCATGGCTGTCCCCGAGAGCGAACCGCCGCACGGCATGCCGTGGAAGAAGCTGGCTGCCAGGTTGGCCGCCCCCTGGCCAAAGAAGTCCCCCGATGGGTCGGGGAACTTGCCATCCGGGTTCGGCCAGCCCTGACTGATGCCGGCGCCCTGCACCAGGCCGATAATGCTGAGTGCAAAGGCGGGCAGCATCAGTTGGATGATCAGCGAAAAATTCGGTATGGCAAAGGATGGCAGGGCGTTGGGCACCTCGGTAACATCACCGACCAGCGGGACGTTCTTAAACCACGGGAGGAACGCCAATGCCGAAGCGATGACCATTGCCAGGATAAAGGCATATTGGCTGGTGCGCTTGATCCTGCCCAGGCCGACGATGAGTACGATGGTGACCAGGCCGACGACCAGCACTGGCAGGATGATCTTCTCGGCGTTCATAGCCGTATCGACCGCCTGGACCACCCGGTTGGAGTACTGGCTGGTAAACCCGGTGAAATCGGACAGCTGGCCCAGGATGATCAGCAGCGCCACTCCATTCAGGAAGCCGGTCATCACCGAATGCGGCACGAAGCGCACCAGGAAGCCCATCTTGAGCAGGCCCAGGGCGATCTGGATCACCCCCACCATCAGCGCCAGCGTGTATACCGCCTGCAGCCTGGCGTCCGGCGACATCCCGGTGAGTGAGCTGGCCACTGCCAGCGATAGGGCGCTGGTGGTGGAGATGTGCATCATCTCCGAGCTGGTGAACAGCGCCCCGATCGGGGTGGCGACGATCATCGTATACAGCCCGGCCAGCGGGTTGATTCCTGCCAGAAGGGCCGAAGCCATGCTGTCGGGGATGCTGGCGACGCCCACGGTAAAAGCGGCGATAAAATCGGCCAGCAGGTTTTTGCGGTTTATCGTCCAGCGTTTACGCGCATTTTCCACTAAAGTTGCAGTCATTCCGCATGTCCTCCTGTTTTTGCACCGGTATGGCTTGGCTGCCAGGGCCAGTGACCTTCAATTTCGACCACCAGCGACCAGCCTAAAAAGGTCCTGACTGCGACCAGCAGGCCGAGTGCAGCGATATTCTCAAAGGTAGGTTCCAGCGCCACGGTGCGGATCACATCCGCGGCGACCAGGATCTCCAGCCCCAGCAGCAGGGCTCTGCCCAGGGCGTGTTTGTATTCTCGGTAGCTCATATCGGGCGCGAAGCGCCTTCCGATGAGGGAACTGAAGTAGCGGGCGGTACTGTAGGCGACCATCCCGACGATGATGGCCACCGCCAGGTACTCGATGACCAGCGAAGTTATCTTGATCCCTTCCATTAGCGCACCGGTAGTATGCATGGCTTTGGTTTATTGAGGCGCAAGGAGCGGCACATCCGGCTGCTTAAGGCGCATCCACAGGATGTACAGGCTGATCAACGTCACCCAGCTGGGGAAGATCAGCGTGACCCACAGGCTGAAATTGACCACCACCAGCAGGGCCAGGGCCAGCAGGAAAGTGAGCAAAGCCAGCCAGCGTGGCATCAGACCGGTGCGGATCCAGATTGTGGCCAGCGACATCATGGTGACGCCGGCCATGCGGAGCGCGTAGACGTTGCTGATGTTCAGCATCAGCGCCCGGCCAAAGTAGATCACCGTATAATCGGCGGCTTCTCCATTGATCAGGCTGAACGTCGCCACGATCCCCCCGGCGATGGCCATCGAGACGAAGACCATCGCCAGGAAGAGCAGGCTGCTGCCATAGAAAACCGATGAGAAGAAGCGATCTTCGTAGTCGCCCAGCTTGTCGCGGATTACGCCGATAAACCACAGGTAGGCGATCCCGGCGAAGGGCATCAGCCCCAGCGCCAGGCTGATCTTGGGGGCGCCCGTGACGATCCAGGATGGGTCGTTGGCGATGCCTTCGGGGATGGCCCAGCGCATCAGGACCAGGCTGCTTGCAAACAGCAGCCCGAACAGGATGCCCGCGGTCGCCGCGGCCCGGGGGGTGTTCAAGCGGCGGTATTCTTTTTCTAAGGTTGCTTCCATCGCCATCGGTTCCATCCTTTTCTCGGTGGGTCGGTGCCGCGGTGTTGCCTGGTCTGTCCGGCTTCCGCCTGGGCACGGCGTGTATTGCCGTGCCCAGGCAGGTGATCGCGTAACCGTCAGGCGCCGACGAGGCCTTCTTCCATCTTGGCCATGATCTGATCCACGGTGAAGCTGGCGGCCTTCATGCGGGGCGGGAAGGCCTGGAAAGTGCCCAGGAACTCACGCACCAGGAACTGAGAGGCGTAGAGCAGGTAGGCGTGGTCGATCATCCAGTCCCAGTAGGTATTGGAGGTGATATCGGCCCGCTCGAACGGGTCGGTGCGCAGGTTGAAGAACTTCGGCACACGCAGGAAGACGAACGGCTCGGCCCAGATCTTGACCGTGCCCTGCTCGCGCTGCTCGGCGAAGACGATCTTCCAGTTGTCGTAGCGCAGGCCGACCAGGTCGCCGTCATCGGAGAAGTAGAAGAAGCCCTGGCGGGGGCCCTTTTCGGCCTGGCCGGTGAAGTAGGGCAGGAAGTTGTTACCGTCTACGTAAACCTGGAAAGTCTTTTCGCCTGCCTGGTAGCCGGCTTTCAGCTTCTCGGAGATGTCTGGTTGGCCGGCGGCAGCCAGGAAGGTGGGCAGCCAGTCTTCGTGGCTGATGATCTCGTTTGAGACCTGCCCGGCCTTGATCTGGCCCGGCCAGCGCAGCAGCAGCGGCACCCGGAAAGCGCCTTCCCAGTTGGAGTTCTTCTCGTTGCGGAAGGGCGTCATGGCGCCATCCGGCCAGGAGTTCATGTGCGGGCCGTTATCGGTGGAGTACATCACGATCGTGTCTTCGGCGATGCCCAACTGGTCGAGCTGGTTGAGCAGCAGGCCGATCTGCTTGTCGTGCTCGATCATCACGTCGTGATAGAACGACTGCCAGCGCCCGGCCTGGCCGAGGATCTCTTCCGGCGGGTGGACGCGGAAGTGCATCCAGGTGGTGTTGACCCAAACGAAGAACGGCTGGTCGGCGTCGTGGGCGCGTTGGATGAAATCCTGGGCGGCGTGGACGAACTCGTAGTCGCAGGTCTTCATGCGCTCACGCGTCAGCGGGCCGGTGTCTTCGATCTTCTGCTTGCCGACGCGTCCCCAACGCGGCTGCTCGGTGGGATCGTCTTCCTGGGTGGCCCAGGAGTGGATCACACCGCGCGGGCCGAACATCTTCTTGAAGTTGGGGAAGTCTTTTTCCGGCGGGTAATCGACATTCTCGGGCTCTTCTTCGGCGTTCAGGTGGTACAGGTTGCCAAAGAACTCGTCGAAGCCATGGCTGGTGGGCAGGTGCTTATTCATATCGCCGAAGTGGTTTTTGCCAAACTGGCCGGTGGCGTAGCCCAGCGGCTTGAGCAGCTCGGCGATGGTGGGGTCTTCGGCATGCAAACCGATATCCACACCTGGCATACCGACCTTGGTCAGCCCGGTACGATAGGGGGATTGGCCGGTGATGAAGGCAGCCCGCCCGGCGGTGCAGCTCTGCTGACCGTAGGAATCGGTGAAGCGCACGCCTTCATGAGCGATGCGGTCGATGTTCGGGGTGCGATAGCCCATCAGCCCGTCGCTGTAGCAACTCAGGTTGGTGATGCCGATATCATCGCCCCAGATGACCAGAATATTGGGTTTCCCGTTAGGCATATTGTTTCTCCTTGTACAAGAATAAGTTGGTTGAAATAACCCGGCTCAACCCACAGGAAGAGCTGCGGGAAGTTGATAGGTTTGGTCTAATACCGATGGCCCTGGGCGATAGATGCGCATCAGGAAGTTCCATCCCTCACTGGTATCTAACCGATTTGGCGCATCGCCGCAGCTCTCTAGCGATCCGAAATATACGGTGAACGTGCCATCGGAGTTGAGTTTGACATTTGATGAGTTGATGATGTTATTGTCGCTCTTCATAAAGCCATCTTTACCATACAGAGTAATGGACCAGAAAGCGTTGTTTTCGGGAACCTGATAGGTCGCCTTGTGGCAAATGCCGTAATCGTGGTTGCCGCTATAATTCAGATACGTGGCATCCCACTCGGGGAATAAACCCCAAGCGGCTGCGGCGGCAATATGACGGATATTTTCGTCTACCTGGCCGCGCTCTCCCATCATGCCCTTCCAACTGCTGAATTTTGCCGACTCTATTTCATATTGCTCGGTCAGTTCCTTCAGCGATTGCAAATCCCAACCGAGTTCTGGCAGCGGTTCGGCGCAGTTCGCCTGCAGAATAAACTGATCCTGCACTTGATTCACCAGGGCCACTTCTTGGGCGTCGTTTGGGTTAAATACCTGGATACGCACTCCAATGCCCAGGTAGCGCGTGTCCCTGGGTAGCGCATGCGTGCCGCTGTGATAGATGACCCCGGGGCAGTAATGATCGTTATCAATCAGTTGAACGGAGGCATAGCGTCCGCCTGGAATTTCGGGAACCGTGATCGTGGCGCCTTGCGAGGTATCCACCACCGCCATCGAATAAAGCGTGTCTCGGTTCATTCGCACAATATTCTGTTTATCTAACGGAGTAGGGCGGCGCAAATGCAACAATCGGTTCACACCGCCGGACATTTGGGCGACCAGGACGAATTGCCGGTCGGTTTCAGCCCTGATATAGGTTTCTGGCGTTACTGTTTTCCTCATTGCCTGTGTGTCCTAAACATGTTAAAGCGGTTATAACTACTGATGGTTTGGTTTAGGGTCGGGCCATTCGGCCCGGCCCTAAACCATGGGTTGATTTACTGCCGCGCCATCACCATGCGCATCTCTGATTCACTGTCTGATATCACGTCGCCGCTGATGTCAAAGGTGACGTTGTAGAGCTTGCCGGTGAATTCGAACGGTGAGGCGTACATTGGAGCTACGGTTGAGCCGGGGTCAGCGCCCACGCTGATGCCGCCGGTGAGGCCCAGGCTGAAAGGCGTGGTGTGCGGGAACTCACACTGGCCCACCAGTTTGCCGTCGATGTAGAGCTGGCCGCGGCCGGGTGTGCCCTTGCCATGCGCGAAGTCGGGCTTGCCGGTGACCTCAAACTCGTAGCGCAGCGCGTGCCGCCCGCTGGTGACGGGTTCTGTACTGACTACGTGTAGGTAGTCGCGGGCGACGTAGTTATGCACGTACTGCAGCAGATTGTCTTTCACAAAGAATGAGTAGCCGCCGTCTACGCCGCCGAAGGAGACCAACGCACCTTCCGCGCCGCCCTCGGGGATATCGACATCGGCGGTGATGCTGTGGGTGCGGTTGAGCACGCGCGGCCCGGCGTTGTCGGGGATCATCTGGGTATGCGGGTAGAAGACGTAGTGGGTGCGGTTCTTGGTGAGCTGCGGGCGCTCGTCGGCCATGCGCGCCACGCCGCGGCCATCCACCGGCAGCACGTTGTACTTGCCGGCCTCCACATACCAGGTGGCGATCATCTCGATCAGCTTGGCGCGGTTTTCGGCGGCCAGGTTGTGGTTTTCGGCGAAGTCTTCGGCCACATGGTAGAGCTCCCAGGCGGTGGCGTCGAGTTGGGTCAGCCGTTCGGCCGGGATGGGGTTGCCAAACCCGGTTCCGGCCTCGGTGAAGGACGGTCCCGGCCATGGGCAGACCGCCCGCCAGCCGTCATGGTAGATGGCGCGGTGGCCCAGCATCTCGAAGTACTGGGTCTTGTGCTTGTCTTCTGCTCCGCCGTCGTTCAGGCTGGGCGCAAAGCTGAAGCCTTCGATCGGCGATTGGCTCACGCCCTTGATGCTGATGGGCGCTTCGACCCCCGCCAGCTCCAGCACGGTGGGCATCATATCGATGGCGTGCAGGTACTGGGTGCGCACTTCGCCGCGCGCCTGGGTCCCGGCCAGGTACTGGACGATGAACGGATCGCTGACGCCGCCGCGGTAGGTCTCGCGTTTCCAGCGGCGGAAGGGGGTGTTGCCGGCAAACGTCCAGCCCCAGGGATAGTGGTTGAACGATGTCGGGCCGCCGATCTCGTCGATATGGGCCAGGTTGGTCTCATAATCTTCGGCCACGTTATTGAAGAACAGGTTTTCGTTCACCGAACCGTGCGGGCCGCCTTCGGAGCTGGCGCCGTTATCGGAGGTCAGCATGACAACGGTGTTATCGAACTCGCCCAGCGCTTTGAGGAATTCAAACAGCCGCCCGATGTGGAAATCGGTGTGCTCCAGGAAGCCGGCGAAGACCGCCATGAAGTGGGCGTACAGGCGCTGCTCTTCGACGGGCAGCGCGCCCCACTCGGGCACATCCGGGTCGTGGCGGCAAAGCTCGGCGTCGGCCGGGACGAGCCCCATCTCTTTTTGGCGGGCGAAGGCTTTTTCGCGGTAGGCATCCCAGCCGTCTTCGAACTGCCCTTTATACTTGTCGATCCACTCCTTGCGCACGTGATGCGGGGCGTGCATGGCGCCCGGGGCGAAATACATGAAGAAGGGTTTGTCGGGCGCAACCTGCTTGGCATCGGCGATGAAGCTGATGGCCTTATCCACCAGGTCTTCGGTCAGGTGATAGCCCTCTTCGGGGGTCTTGGACGGCTCTACCTGGTGATTATCGTAAACCAGGTCGGGGTAATACTGGTGGGTTTCGCCGCCCAAGAAGCCATAGTAGCGCTCGAAGCCGCGCCCCAGCGGCCAGCGGTCATAGGGGCCGGCGGCCGAAATCTGGTCGGCGGGGGTCAGGTGCCACTTGCCCACGGCATAGGTGTTGTAGCCGTTGGCCAGCAGGATCTCCGAAAGGAAGCCATTTTCGAAGGGGATGTTGGCGTTGGCGCCGGGGAAGCCGGTGGAGCCTTCGGTGATACAGGCCATGGCGTTGGAGTGATGGTTGCGCCCGGTGAGCATGCACACCCGGCTGGGCGAGCACAGCGCCGTGGTGTGAAAGTTGTTGTAGCGCAGCCCATTTTGCGCCAGCGAGTCCATGTTGGGGGTGTGAACCGGGCCGCCGTAGCAGCCTAACTGGGCGAAACCGACATCATCCAGGACGATGAACAGCACGTTGGGCGCGCCGGGGCGGGAACGCTTGGGCTCCGGCCAGGCGGGCTCGGAAGTGTCGAAGGTGCGCCCGATGACGCCATTAAAGGCGGTTCCGGGCTTGTATTCTTTCAATGCCATTGAAATACCTCCTAGCAAAAACTACAACTGCAGCGCCATAGCCAGGCGCACTTTGGCTTCATCATGAGAGTTCATCCGATTTGACCTTGCACATCACCGGGCGACAACGGTTTCGAGGGGAGTTTTGGGGCCACTGGTCTATCCGAGCCAACCCCATGGCAGCGGTTGAACTTGCGCCCGCTGCCGCATGGGCAGGGGTCGTGGCGACGAACGTTGGCAAAGGTCTTCTCCAGAATGCCCATCACCTCCCTGGCCTCGTGGCCGCGCCGGATCAGCCCGGCCATGATCTTCATCGGATAATCGACATGATGGAAAAACAGCTTGAAACCGAAGCACAGGTAGTTGAGCCCCGGTTCGCCGTCAGGGGTGAACAGGAAGCGGTTCTTAGGGCATTCCCCGTGACAGGCGAAGCGCACATCGCATTCCCGGCAGAAACCGGGCAGCGAATCACGCTTATCCTGGCCAAACTGCACCTGCTGGGGCGAGGCGATCATCTCCAGCATGTGGGTCTGCTCGATGTTGCCGAGCAGGAACTTCGGCTCCACGAAGTGATCGCAGGAATACAGGTCGCCGTTGTGCTCGATGGCCAGCCCGGTCCCGCAGGTTTCGTTGAAGACGCACATGCCCGAGGACTGCATGCCCAGCCAGTTGCGCAGCGAGGCTTCGAAGGTCTGCACGAAGACGCGGCCCACATCGTGGCGCACCCACTCGTCGAAGATGACCGCCAGGAAGCGCCCGAACTGCTCGGGCTGCACCGAGCGCTCGGAAACGGTATCGCCTTCCTGGTATACCGTGCGCCCATCGGTGTTGATGCGCTCAACCACCGGGATGAACTGGATCCAGTCTGCCCGGACCTCATCGCGCAGGAAGCGGTAAACTTCCAGCGGGTGATCGCCGTTGGCGCGGTTGACGGTGACCAGCACGTTGAACTCCACGCCGTGTTTCTGCAGCAGGCGCAGGCCGCGCAGCACCTTGTCGAAGGTGGGCCGCCCGCCCTTATCCACCCGGTAGACATCGTGCAGCTCTCGCGGCCCGTCCAGGCTGATCCCGATCAGGAAGTTGTGCTCTTTAAAGAATGCCGCCCATTCGTCATCCAACAGCGTGCCGTTGGTTTGCATGGTGTGCAGGAAAGTCATGCCCGGCCGGCGGTATTTTTCGGCCAGCACCAGCGCCCGGCGGAAGAAGTCCAGGCCCATCAGGGTTGGCTCGCCGCCCTGCCAGGCAATGTTGACCACATCGGCCTGGTGCGCTTCGATCGTCTGGCGGATGTACTGCTCCAGCATCGATTCACTCATGCGGAACTTGCTGCCCGGGTAGAGCGCTTCTTTATCCAGGAAAAAGCAGTAGGCGCAGTCCAGGTTGCAGGCCGAGCCGGAAGGTTTGGCCAGCAGGTGGAATGCCGGGGGGGCATGGGTGGGGCGGGGAGGCAAGGCGGGGGAGGGCAGCGAAACGGCCATCAAATGCGTTCCTTATTCAATCCCTTGATCATCTCTTAAGCGGTTAACGGTTAGAATGACCATTCCCAGATCGTTGAGCAGTTCGAGCAGACCGGCCAGCGCGGTCTGATCGCTTAGCCAGCCGCTGATCTGGGTGACCTGGTAACTTCCCCCCGAGGAGGAAGTTGTGATCTGCAGCTCTTCCAGGTGATCAAGCCAACATTGATCCAGCGCGCCCAGCACACGGATCTGGTACTGCCCTGGGCGATCGAACAGATATTGGCGGATAGTTTCATCGGGCACCGGCGCCTCCTTGGTTTGCAGGGTGAGCTCCTGTTTCACCTATGGGTTGGTCCGGCCTTCATGGGCCATCATATCGACCACCACCGTGACCGCCAGGATGACGACATCATTCTGGTCAGGGGCGATTTCGACACCATAGGTATCGCGCAGCCGGAACCACTTTTTAGAGACTTCGGCCACTTTGCGATCGCCATCTCCAATGGTGTATTCGTGGTCCAGGATATTGCCCTGCACCTGTAAATCCGGCCCGTCCCCGATCTTTACGATCCACCGGTCACGTAAGGGTGCGATGAGGGCTTTTTTGACGGAGGCGATGGTCTTCCCATCCGGGCCGTCAATGTCCATCGTGTCGCGGATGCGGGCGATCTTTTGCTGGATCTCACACAGCGTATTGCCCTGCAAGTCTTTGAAATGCAGGGTGTCGCGCAGGCGCAGCACTTTGCCGTCCACCAAGAAAACTTTTTGTCCCTGTTCGTCCTCGATGAAAAAATCCTGCCCCAGGGTAAAGATCTCCTGGCGCATTTTGTAGCGCGTGGCGCTGCCGCGCCGGCCAAAGATGGCGCGTTCTTCCTGCCGGTTTTCTCGCCGTTCTACTCTTCTGTTTCGCATGGTCTGGATACTCCTAACAATCGAACTGCCTTGGATGCAGATCATATAGACACAGGTGTCTATCATTTCTGAACCGATTGAGGTGCTCAGCGCTTCCCGGGTATGCACGCAAGCATATCTGCAAGCGCTTCGGGCGTCATGCAATAAAATGTTTTATTTATGTTTTATTTGGCTTGCGCCCGGGAA
>JBJSYW010000503.1:0-4949 GCA_046089985.1 Chloroflexota bacterium | reverse complement strand
AGCGGTCGACGTGGGTCTCGGCGGCGAAATGCACCACGGTATCGATGGTGTAGCGATCGAACAGGTCGTCGAGCAGCGAGCGGTCGGTGATATCGCCGTGGACGAAGGTATGGCGCTCTGCGCCCGGCAGGCCGGACAGGTTTTCGAGGCTGCCGGCGTAGGTCAGCGCGTCCAGGTTGACTATCTGCAGTTGCAGATCGGCCTGCAGCAGGAAGCGCACGAAGTTGGAGCCGATAAACCCGGCCCCACCGGTGACCAGCACTACGTGAGGGGTATGAATCGTCATCCGTTCACTCAAACAGCTCGGCCTGGTCTAAGGGCAGCCCCACGGCATCCTTGGCCGACAGGATCGGGGGTTGGGCGTCGACCAGCGGCCAGGGGATGCCCAGGGCCGGGTCGTTCCACTGCAGCGTGCGCTCCCACTGGGGCGCGTAGTAATCGGTGGTCTTATAAACCACCTCCGCCCACTCACTGACCACGTAAAAGCCGTGGGCCATGCCGGGGGGCGCCCAGACCTGGCGGCGGTTGCCGACCGAGAGGGTTTCGCCCACCCAACAGCCAAAGGTGGGCGAGCTGCTCCGGATATCGACCACCACGTCATACACTTCGCCGGCGACCACGCGCACCAGCTTGCCCTGCGGCTGGCGGATCTGGTAATGCAGGCCGCGCAGGATGCCCTGGCGAGAACCGGAGTGGTTATCCTGCACAAACAGGTCCGGGATGCCGGCCTCGGCAAAGCGCTGGGCCTGGTAGGTTTCCATGAAGTAGCCGCGCTCGTCGCCGAAAAGGCGCGGCTCGATCACGATCACGCCGGGGATGGAGGTTGAGAGAAACTGCATGATAGATTGATTATAGCAAGGATTTCAGGGCGTATAAAAACACTGCCGCAAGGTGATCTGCATCGGGTAGCCGAGCGTGCCGGCCCGGTAGCGCCGCACCTTGTGGCAGTTCAGTTCAGCCAGGCGGTTTTCCAGCTCAGGCAGGACGTACTCCTGCAGAACCAGGTACTGCGGACGGTAGCGCTGCACCGCCCACTGGGCGGTTTCATCATAGGTACCGCGCAGCAGCTGCCGTCCGGTGTCGCTTTGCAGCAGCCCGGCGAAGTCGATCATCGTGCGGCGAGAGTAGTAGCCGACCATGCCGACCTCCAGCACGCCCACGGTGGCATCCGGGGGGGTGTTATTGGCCAACCAGCCGCCGATCTCGCGGTACAGGGCGGCGCGGATATCGGGGTGGGTGTGCTGCTGCCACAGGGCAGCGGCCTGGCCCCAGGCGCACACACCCACCAGCGCGGCAGCCAGCGCCCAGGCGGCGGCCTGCGGCAGGCGCCGGCGGGCCAGCTTCCACAGGCCGTCGGCCCCCAGCCCGGCGGCGATCAGCAGGCCCAGCGCCGGGAGGGCATAATACCACGGGTAGCTGGTGATGCCCATCGCCCAGTAGGCCAGGATGTACAGCGCCGGCCAGGCCAGCAGCCACAGCCACTCGCGGCGAACGCTGCGCCGCACGGCAAACAGCAGACCGGCCGCGGCCAGCAGGCAGTAGACGACAAAATACGGCTGGCTGAGCTGCCCGCGGGCGTGCAGCAGCAGCCCATCCAGAAAGCGCCGGCTGATCGGCATCAGACCCTGGTAGTACTTGGCCGCCAGCGTGACCGGCAGCGGCGAGCCGAAGTAAGCCCAGGCGAATCCGCTCCACAGCCCCAGGATAGCCAGGTACAGCCCCAGGCCGGCCCAGGGCAGGCGCTCGCCCTGGCGGCGGCCCACCGCCAGGAAGTGCAGCCCCAGCAGCGCGCTGACCAGCAAGGTGTCGGGGCGGGCCAGCACTGCCAGGGCCGCCGCTGCGCCGGTCAGCCGGTAGCGGCGGTGGGTATAGGCCCAGAAAGCCAGCAGCCCAAGGGCCAGCGCCAGCGGAGTTTCGGAGCCCAGGGTGTGCAGCAGGATTGGGAAGGTGGGATAGAAAAGCAGCCCCAGCCAGCCGGCCACCGGCGCATCCCAGGCGCGCCCCAGGTTCCACAGCAGCCAGCCGCCCAACGCCAGGCTCAGCGCGCCGAACAGGTTGGCCCACACCGGCAGGTCGCCGGGCAGCGGCTTGACCAGGGCCAGCAGGAAAACCATCAGCACGGTGGTGGTGCTCAACACGCGCTGCCCCGCGTTATAGACGAAGCCCTGCCCTTCGGCCAGGCTGCGGGCGTAGCGATAGGTAATATAGGGATCGTCGTACGACCAGCGGTAGAGCAGGGCGAAGATCAGCCCGCTCATCAGCGCCAGGTAGCCAGCGAAGAACAGCAGTTCACGCCTGGCTTTGACGATAGGCATCAATCACCTCGGCCGGCCGGCCAATCCTCGCCAACCGGCCGTGGCTGATCCAGGCCGCCCGGTGGCAAATCTCTTCGATCAGCGCCAGGTTATGCGAAACGATCAGGATGGTGGCCCCCCGGTCGCGGAACGCCTGCATGCGGGTGGTGCACTTGTGCTGGAAGGCTTCATCGCCAACAGACAGCACTTCGTCGACGATCAACACATCCGGGTCCACGTCGGTGGCGACGGCAAAACCCAGCCGTGCGCCCATCCCGGACGAATAGGTGCGCATCGGCGCGTCGATGAACTCGCCCAGCTCGGCGAAATCGACGATGCGCTCGAATTTTTCGTCCATCTGCCGGCGGGTATAGCCCAGCAGCGCGCCGTTCAGGTAGATATTCTCGCGGCCGGTCAGCTCGGGGTGAAAACCGGCCCCAAACTCCAGCAGCGGGGCCACGCTGCCGCGCACCACCACCCGCCCGGTGGTGGGGCGCAGCACGCGCGCCACCAGCTTCAGCAGGGTGCTCTTGCCGGCCCCGTTGTGGCCCACCAGGCCCAGGGTCTCGCCGCGATAGATGCTCAGAGAGACATCATTCAACGCCCAGAACTCGCGGTGCTGCACGCGGCCCTGCAGCCAGCGCACCACATACTCTTTGATCGAAGCGATATGCTCGCTGGGGGCGCGGTAGCGCACCCCGGCATGCTCCAGGCGGATGGCTTCGAGCGGCGAGTCGTGCTCCAGGAAGGCCGGGCGCCGGTCGAAAGGCAGCGGCGGGGCAGCGGCGTCAAACACGGTAGGCCAGCTCATCAGCCGAACGGGTGAACAACCACCACCCCACCAGCAGGGTCGCCAGCGAGACCGCCCCAGTGAGCAGGAAATCGGCCAACGGCGGCGCCACGCCGTCATAGATCGGGGTGCGGAAGAGGGTGATGATGTGATACATCGGGTTGAGCAGCACGATCCACGAATACTGCTCGGGGAGCATCTTGCGGGTGTAGATCACCGGGCTGAGGTACATCCAGGCGGTCAGCAGGATGCCGTACATCTCGGTCACATCGGTGAAGTAGATGGCGAAGCTGGACATCAGCAGGCCAATGCCCAGCGCGAAACAGGCCAGGAAAAACAGCGGGATGGGCAGCACCAGCATGCTCCAGCGCGGCGGCACGCCGGTCAGCAGCATCACCAGCAGCAGCGGAACGAACCCCAGCATCACGTTGACCAGCCCGGTGGCGATCGACGAGACGGCGAAGGCCGTATGCGGGATGTAGATGCGCTTCATCAGCCCGCCGCCCCAGATGATGCTGGCCATACAGTCGCTGGTGGTTTGGGCGAAGAACACCCAGCACAGCAGCCCGCTGAGCACGTAGACGGCATACGAAGCCGTGCCGCCGAAGACGCGCGAGAAGACAAACGACAGGATCAGGGTGGTGCCCAGCGGGTTGAGCATCGTCCAGGCGACGCCCAGCACCGAGCGCTTGTAGCGCACCACGATGTTGCGGCGGGCGCTCTGGAAAACCAGGTTGCGATAGCGCAGCAGTTCGCGCAGCTCTTCCAGGGCCGGGATGCCGCGGCGGGAAGAGTCGTAGACGGGCAGGGGGGAAGGGTCCGGCAGGCCGGTCACAGGCGCCGCCTCAGCCACAGGCGCAGGCGCAGCGGGATCCAGCCGTAGATCAGCGGGCGCAGCCGGGCCTTGAACACCAGCGGCGCGAGCGGCCCGCCGCCCTCGCGGTAGTGGACGCGCAGCATCTCGGGCCAGCAGCGGTCATCCGAAGCGACCGACTTGCCGGCGGAATGCAGGCGGAAGTTGGCCCACAGGCGTGGGGTATAGTCCAGCGGGGCCAGGCGGGCCAGGCGCACCCACAGGTCGTAATCCATGGCAAAGAAGAAGGTGGGGTCGAGCGGGCCGACCTGGCGCCACAGCTCGCCGCGGAAGAAGGCCGACTGCTGCGGGATATGCACATAGCCGCGCCGCAGGCGGGCGTAATCGGTCTGGCGAGCCGGGAAGCGGTTGATCACCCGGCCGGCCTCGTCCACCAGGTTGGCGTCGCCGTAGACCATTCCGGCCTGCGGGTGATCCTGCAGGTAGGCGACCGCTTCAGCCACCGCATGCGGCAGGTAGGTGTCATCCGAGTTGATCCAGGCCAGGATCTGGCCGCGCGCGCGCGCAAAGCCCTTGTTGATGGCGTCGGTCTGTCCGGCGTCGCGCTCGGAGACCCACCAGGCCAGCCGGCCGGCATAACGCCGGATGATTTCGGCGCTGCCGTCGGTCGAGCCGCCGTCCACCACCAGGTATTCGATGTTGGGGTAGGTCTGCCCGAGCACCGACTGGATAGTTTCTTCCAGGAAACGGGCCTGGTTATAAGAAGGGGTGACGATGGAAACCAGCGGGGTATCGGGCACGGCTCAATCCCATTCAATCTCGGGGTAAAAATGCGCCGCCAGGTCTTCGGTCAAATGGCGGATGCGGCGGATTTCTTCCGGGGTAAGGCGCTTCTTCCAGTTGTACAGGTTGGCGCGGCTGTCCAGCCGCACAGAGTGGACCTTCTTTTTCGAAAGCTCTCCGGGGTTCTCGGAACTGCTGGAGGTCAGGATCGTGTGCTGCACCTGGGGGGTGAAATCCAGTCCCAGGCCGGCATACAGGGCCTGGTAAC
>JBJSYW010000502.1:0-6224 GCA_046089985.1 Chloroflexota bacterium | reverse complement strand
CAGCGCTGCGGTGTTTCTACGCCCCGAGCAGCCCCGCAGCGCACGAGCTGCGCGGGTTGGCGTCAAAATCATCCTTACAGCACTGCAGGCAGAAGTAGATCACCCGCCCGTTCAGCAGCGCGCTGGGGGTGGTTTCGCTGTACTGCACCCGGCTGCCGCAGGCAGTCGGCACCGGCTGACCAATGGTGGGCGCGGGCTGCTCTTGCGCGTCCATCAGTGCTTCTCCTGCAGTTCGTCCAGCGTCTCAAGGTCCTGCTTCAGGCTGCGCCGGCGGATAAACAGGCTCGCCAGGTACAGCCCCATCACGCCAAAGATCACCGCATACCCGGCGATCATGTAACCGGTGGTCTCCGCCGGCCCTTCTTGCAGCAAAAACATTAACATAGCGCCTCCACCTGCCCCTTAAGCATTGAATTTCAGCTTGAGCTGCTCGACCTTGTCGTTCAGCTTGCCCAGCTCGATGCGGTGCCACAGCAGCGAAGCAAAAATGAACGAGAAGGTGATCAGGCTGAAGAAGAACACCAACCGCATATCGCCGGTCATGTCAAACGCGCCTTCCCCACCGGGTTGGTTGTTGCCGATCACCACCGGGTGGATGGTGCGGAACAGGCGTGCAGAGAAGAAGGTCAGCGGCACGCTGAGGAAACCAACGATGGCATACACCGCGCCGAAGCGCCCGCGCCGGTCCGGGTCTTCGATCCCCGAGCGCAGCATCAGGTAGGCGGCATAGATCAGCATCATCACCGTGGCGGTAGTCAGGCGCGGATCCCAGGTCCACCAGGTGTTCCAGATCGGGCGCGCCCAGATCGAGCCGGTGACCACGTTGATAAACGCAAAGGCCAGGCCGATCTCGACCGCAGCCAGCCCGGCGATATCCCACTGGCGCTTACCGGTGCGCAGGTAAGCGATCCCGGCGATCGCCGCCACCAGGAAACCCAGCATGCCCACCCAGCCGGCGGCGACGTGAAAATAGAACACCTTCTGCACCTGCCCCATCACCGCTTCCAGCGGGGCATACAAAAACACCATCCCGGTGGCAATCGCCAGCAAACTGATTGTCACTGCATCCAGGATTTTGAGAGCTTTTGGCGTTGGTTGCATTGATCCTCCTGATTTGATCCTACAGGGTCTTGAACCCTATTCTTCCACAACAAAATCGAACACCATAAAGGCCACGGCGGTGAACACCACGTCGTAGACCAGCAGCAGGTTGAGCCAGGGGGTGATCTCGTCCATCGGCAGCGCCTGCAGGAAGCCGGCGCTGGCCTTGACTGAGGCGATAAACACCGGCAGCACCACCGGGAAGAGCAGGATCGGCAGCAGCACGTCGCGCGTGCGCGTCTGCACCGCCATGCTCGACAGCAGCGTGCCGACCGCTACGTACCCGAGCGAGCCGAGCAGCACCACGGCGATCAGGCCGGGGTTGAGCAGGTTGACGTTGTACAGCAAGCTGTACACCGGCAGCACGATCACTTCCACCACCAGCATAAACACCAGGTTGCCGGCGGCCTTGCCGAAATAGATCGCGCTGCGGTCAACCGGCGCCAGCAGCAGCCCATCCAGGCAGCCGCGGTCTTTTTCCATCGCCATCGAACGGTTCAACCCCAGCGTCCCGGCGAAAGCAAAGGTGACCCACAGCACGCCTGAGGTGACCGTGGTGCGGGTGCTGGGGTCCAGCTCCAGGGCGAAGTTAAAGATAAAGATCACCAGCAGGGCAAAGACCAGCATAGCCGAGACCAGCTCGCGGCTGCGCAGTTCGGCAGCCAGGTCTTTCCACAGGATGGCCCAGATCGAGCGCAGGTAGCCCGGGCGGCTGGTCACCGCCAGGCGAGCGGAGGAGGCGACATCAAGCGTTTTGGCCATCGGGTCAGCCTCCCACCACCGGCTGCGCCAGGGCAGCCGGGTCTTCGTTGATCGCCCGCCGGTAGAAACCCAGCAGCTGGTCCGGCTCCATCTCTGAGCGGCGGGCCGAGGCGATGATCTTACCGCGCGATAGCACATCGAAGCGCGAGGCCAGGTCGGCGGCGCGCGCCAGGTCGTGGGAGGTCATCACCACCGTCCGGCCGCGGGCCGCCACTTCGCGCAGCACGTTGTTGAGCATGGCGCAGGCGTCCTGGTCCAGCCCGGTATGCGGCTCGTCAAACAGCATCACCTCCGGATCGTGCAGCACCGCCCGGCCGATCGCCAGGCGCTGCTGCATGCCGCGCGAGAAGGTACGCACCAGGTCGCGCCGCCGGTTGAGCAGCCCAACCACGTCCAGCACCTCGGCCACACGCCGCTCCAGGTCCTGCACGCCGTACATCTTTCCATAGAAGAGCAAGTTCTCTTCGGCGGTCAGATCGCCGTACAGCAGCGGCATGTGCGAGACCACACCCAGGATGGCGCGCACCTGGGCAGCCTGGGCCGGCAGGTGATAGCCCGCCACCTGCACCAGGCCCATCCCAGGACGCGACAGCGAGGCCAGGATGCGCAGGAAGGTGGTCTTGCCGGCGCCGTTCGGCCCCAGCAGGGCCACGAACTCGCCGCGCTCGACCTCGAAGTCCAGCCCCTTGAGCACGGTCTTCAGCCCAAAGCGCTTGACCAGCTTGCTAACCTGGATCATCGCCATCGGCGCACGCTCCCGGGCATGAGCGGGCGGTGTGCAGCAGTGCAGCCCACCGGCTCAGCCCTCCACCAGTTTCGCCAGGCGCTCTTTCAGCTCGGCCCGGCGGGCCAGATAAGCGTCCTCGGGCAGTTTGCCGTCGGCGTACAAATCATCCAGGGCCAGGATGGCGTCCATCACGGCTTCCTTGCTCTGCAGCGCGGGGGCCGGGGCGTCGGCTTCGGCCGGCTCGGGTTCGCCATCCGGCGAACGGCGGCTGCGCAGGTACATCCAGCCGCCGGCAGCCAGCAGCACCAGGCCCAGCGCCGCAGCGCCGATCAGCAGGCTGCTGCTGTCACCCACCTCAAACAGCTTGACCCCGCCGCCCGGCCCGGCCGAAATCAGCAGATCGACCGTGCTGCCGGCAGCCAGGTTGGCGCCGTTGAAGGTGCGGTAGTTGGTGCCCTGCACGTCCCGCACGCCGCCATCGGTGAGCGCATCGCTCTTGAGGGTCAGCGCGCCCTCCGGCGCCAGGATCACCAACGCCTGGGTGGGGTACTGGATCGGGCGCTTCAGTTCCAGCTTGCCGGTGAACGGCACTTCGTACGAGTAAAGCACCTGGTAGTTGCCCATCCCCGGGCGCACCGGGATGGTGTCGGCGAAGCCGTTGGCGGTCTCGATGTAACGGTCGCCCAGTTCGCCATCCTGCACCTGCAGGTTAGCAGCGTCCGGCGGCAGCATAAAGTTCAACACCGGAGCCCCCGGGCCGCCCTCACCCACATAGGTCTGCTTGCCCGAGTTGGAGATGATGTACAGCTCGCCCACGCGCAGCGTGTTCTCGCCGGTCAGTTCGTAGAAATAGTGCAGGCGGTCCACGCTTAACCCGGAGGGGTCGGTGGTGGTGTCATACACCTGCATGGTAAGCGTGATCGGCTGCCCGGCGCCGTCCGAGACAACCACATCCGAACCATACAGCACCTTCTGGTACTCCAGCGTGGTCAGGAAAGCCCGCCCGGCGGGCATCTCGATCGCCTCAAAAGCGAAACGACCGCCGGCATCCACCGTGGTGGTGCCGGTCATCACCATCGACATCTGGTCAAAGGTGTGCAGCGTCACCGACAGGCCAGACGGCAGGGCGGCTTCCGAGGCGTTGATCACCGTACCGTGGATCGTGCCCAGCGGGGCAGTGGTGGTCTGGGTGGCGGTGACCTGTGGCGCAGCCGCGATCTCAGTGCTCGCCGGGGCTGCCGGAGCGGCAGATGACGCCGCAGGGGTGGCTTCGCCCGGAAGGGCAGTGCCAGAGGCAGGCTGCTCGGCGGTCTCGCTGGCAAAGGTCAGCCGGCGCAGGTAGGCCGCGGCCGCCCAGCGCTGGTCTTCACTCAGCTGGCTCTCAAAGGCAGGCATCTGCTCGCCCACCCCGGCGCTGATGGCCGTATACAGGGCGCTGGCCGAACGGCCGGCCATAAATTCCTGGTTGGTCAGGTCGGGAGTATTGGGGGGGGCTTTTGGCCCGTCGCCGCGGCCGCTTTCGCCGTGACAGGCGGCGCACTGGGCGGCGTAAATCTCCGCGCCTTCAGCCGCCTGCTCCTGCGGCACGCTCAGGGTCAGCGCAAAAGCCACCGCGTCCCAGCGCTGGCGGTCGCTCAGGCTGGGGAAGGGCGGCATGAAGCGCTCCAGATTGCCTTCCGTCACAATGCGATACCAGCCGGCGGGGGTGGCATCGCGGGCGACTACGATATCGCCCAGCGCGGCCACCGGATTCGGCAGGTCGGCGGCCTGCGGGCCATCGCCCAAGCCGTTAACGCCGTGGCAGGGGGCGCATTTTTCGGCAAAGGTGGCTGCGCCCTTGGCAGGGTCGGGGGCCACGATCGGGTAAAGCGGGGCGCTGGTGGCCTGCGACTGCGGCTCGGCCGCGGCCGGCTGGTAGCCGGGCGGCGGGGTCACATCCGCGGCCAGTGACAGGTTGCAGCCGGTCAGGATGGCTGCCAGGACCAAAATGCTGGTAAATTTCAACCGGTTCATGCTTAGATTTTTGCTCCGCACTTCGGGCAGAAGGCATCTGATTTTTGCTGCGGCCCGCCGCAGCGATGGCAGAACCCGGCCGCTTTTTCACGCCGCTCGCGCCGGCGGTTGGCCAGCTCGGCTTCCAGGCTATCATCCGGCGAGGCGGGCAGGCCGGCTTTGCGCCCATTGCCCGCGCTCGCGCCCGCACCCGCCAGGGCCGGGACCGCCGCATCGGCCCGCCGGGCAGCGATCACCGCTTCCAGGCGGTCTTCGGCCGATTGGGCCGCGCTCATCGGCTGCAGTTCGTCCAGGCGGCGCAGCACGCCGGCGGCATGCTGCAGCAGCACACCGCGCTGGGGCGGGTAATCCTCTTCGGGGATCTTGCCCAGGGCATGGTCAAAATCCAGCTCCTGGATGGCGTTCAACAGCCGGTCACGCTCGGAAAGCAGCGCCGAAAGCTCGTGGTCCAGCGGATCTTTGATCACCGGCTGGGCCGCCGAGCGTTCTTTTTCAAGGAACGGGCGGGCGACGAACAGCGCCACCAACAGCAGCAGCGCCAGGATAAGGAAAATTGAGCCCAGGTCCATCAGTCCTCCACCAGCGGGTCGAGCATGGCTTGAATTTCGCTCACCGACAGGAACGGGCTGAACTTGACCGCTGCCAGCACGCCGTTCCGGTCGATCACAAAGGTCTCCGGCACGCCGGTGATACGGTAGGCCTGGGACATCTTGGTGCGCATGTCTGGGCCGTTCGGGTAGGTAATGCCGAATTTATTCAGGTAGACCATCGACTGGGCATCGGTATCGGTCCAGGCTACGCCCAGGAACAGCACGTCGCCGCGGCCCTCATACAGCTTCCAGGCCGCTTCCAGGTCGGCGGCTTCCTGCTCGCACGGCTTGCACCACGAGGCCCAGAAGTTGAGCACCACCACCTTGCCGCGCAGTTCAGACAGCTTATAGGTTTGCCCGTCGAAAGTGGTCAGGGTAAAATCGGGAGCCTGCTGCCCGACTTCGAAAGAGCCGGCCTGCGCCCGGCGCAGGCCAAAGAAGACCAGCACCAGCAGCGCCAGTAGCCCAATCCAGGCAAGAACTCGCCCCCAGCGGGGGCGAGGGCGTACAGCGGCTTCGGTCTGAAGCGGTTTCGCATTTGCCATCCAGGTTTCTCCTGCGTTATTTCATTTTGCGCAGCTCGTCTTCGATGCGCTGCACGTAGGGGTCTTTAACTTCGGTCTCGGCCGGCGCGGCGGCTGCCTGGGCGGGGGCCGCGCTGGGGGCCGGCTGTTTCCAGGCTTTGAAAGCCCGGAACAGCAGGTAGATCCCAGCCAGGATCGCCAGCGGCGGGATGAGATAGGCCAGCCAATTCAACCCACGCGCCGGCGGGGCCGCCAACACCCGGTCGCCGTAGCGGTCGACAAAGTACTGCTTGATCTGCTGCTCGGTCATGCCCTGGCCCAGCTGCTGGCGAATCAGCTCGCGCCACTCGGCGCAGGCCTGCGTCGGGCAGACATCCAGCGGTGTGCTTTCGCACACCGGGCAGAACAGCTGCTTGGCGATGGCGTTCACCTGGTCATCGCTGATCTGCGGCGCGGGGGTAGCGTCCTGGGCCTGCGCCGCGCCCACCAGCGCCAGCAGCGCCAGCA
>JBJSYW010000501.1:0-3944 GCA_046089985.1 Chloroflexota bacterium | reverse complement strand
GGCAGGCCACGCGTGCTTGGCGTTAGTCACCAGCCATGTCAATGCTAGCGCAGACAATTTGCGTCATGTCCCTGCGCTTTCCCTATCCGAACCGGCGCACGGCCGGTTAGCGAGAAACCCCTCAGGTGCCGGTGGAACATGAACTTCCGGCGCTGCTGCCCAGCGAATAGCTGCTGCTGCCCCCGCTGACCTTGGAAGCGAAGGTGGATAACTTCTTGTTCACCGACGGGCTGCCGCAGACCGGGCACTTGACCGTACTGATCGCTGCCTGGCTGCGCAGCAGTTCTTCGAACGGGCGTCCGCAGTCGCCGCAGATAAACTCATAAATGGGCATCGGCTGTCCTCCACAAAGCATTCCGGATCATTTCACTACTTCCATTTGGATGCGCACCGCGCCAAAAGGTTACAGGCCGGCCAACAATCATCCTTGTGATTTTTCCAAATGTGCAATATGATAAGCATGTCCGTTTACTTAAGCACCCTCGTCCGCCGGGCAGCCCCTTAGCGTGTGCAGGCTGTCCTATCATGAATCTCCGTTCGATTGCCTGAGCAAGACCCATTTATCCGCCTGCCGGGGCGGCCGTCCCGGCAATCTTATTGACCGCGTAATGCAGATCAAAAAAAATGAATACATACAACCGAATCATCGTCCTGCTGGCTGTGGCTGCGGTCGCCCTGGCGTCTGCCGGCGCGCCGGTTCGCAGCAGCCGGGCCGCCCAGCCCCGCCTGGCTCCGGCGGCTGCGCCGCTCCCGCCTGGGGACACCCCCGGGAATGAGAACTGGCTGCCCACTTTCGCTTCAGCCGCGCCGAACGGCCTGATCTACACCCTGGCGACCGGGCCATCCGGCGAGTTGTACGTCGGCGGCAACTTCACCATGATCGGCGGGATAACCGCCGCCCGCATGGCGCGTTGGAATGGCAGCCAGTGGAGCGCCCTGGCCGGCGGGCTAAACGCGCGGGTGGATGCGCTGCTGTACGGCGGCGACAACTGGCTGTATGCCGGCGGCAGTTTCACCAAAAGCGGCGGCTCACCCGCCGATTACATCGCCGCCTGGGATGGCAGCAGCTGGCACGAACTGGCCGCGCTGCCGGTGAGCGTATCGGCCGTGCAGGCGCTGGCGATGGACAGCCAGGCACGCCTGTATGCAGCCATCGACAGTGTCAGCGTTTCCCAGGTATACCGCTACGCCGGCGGCGCGTGGAGCGCAGTAGGTGAAAAATTCTCGCTGTCCATCGAAGCGCTGGCCTTTGACAGCCAGGACCGGCTGTTTGCGGGGGGGAGCTTCACCCAATACAACGGATCCGGTTTCATTGGCGCCGACAGCGCAGCGCACATCTTGATGTTCGCGGACGGCCGCTGGCAGGGGCTGGGCGGCGTGGTCGATCTGCCCGTGCAGGCGCTGACCGTGGATGGGCAAGACAACCTGTATATCGGCTGCACCGGCACATCCCAAACTGGCAGTTTTCCGCCCGGCTTTGTCGCCCGCTGGCAAAACGGCGCCTGGGACACCCTGAACGGGGGCGTCAACAGCCAGGTGCGCGCCCTGGCGCTTGACGGGAGCGGCAGCCTGTACGCCGCAGGGAATTTCACCACCATCAACAACACGCCTGGAACCGGCGACGACCTGCCGGCGGCGCGAGCGGCGCGCTGGAACGGCGCGACCTGGTCGCCGCTGGGCGGCGGTTTATCAGGTTTGGTATATGCGCTGGCAGCGGCCCCCGGCAGCCTGTACGCGGGCGGCGGTTTCAGCCAGGCCGGCGGGAGCGCCAGTAAATATATCGCCCATTGGACCGCCGGCGACGGGCGCTGCGGGCTGCAAGCCGGCGGCGAGCCATACACCCTCTACCCCGGCAGCCGCCCGGTGCAGTTAGCGATTGAGCAGGCCGGCACGCTGGACTGCGTCTCAATTCAGCGCCACAATCGCAGCCATCCCAACGCCGGGACCGCCGAACAGACCGGCGCATATTGGGAGATCCACGGCAGCAGCGCCGCCGGGGACGCAGCCGCCGGTTTCAGCCTCTCGCTGACCCTACCCTATACCACCACCGACAGCGCCGACCGGCTGTGCCGCTTCGCCGGCAGCGAAGCCGGCTGGGAGTGCGGCTCGTCCAGCCGCATCGACCCGGGAACGGTCACACGCGAGGGCATCAGCCAGTTCTCGCAGTGGACGGTGCAGGACAACGTCCCAACGACCGTGACCGTGGCGGCTTTTACCGCCCGCCCGGGCGACCGGCGGGTGACGCTGTTGTGGGAGACCGCCATGGAGCTGGATGTATACGGGTTCAACCTGTACCGCAGCGAGCGCCCGGACGGCGAACGTCGGCTGCTGACCGCCGAGCCGGTGCTGCCGGTGGGCGGCCCGCTGACCGGCGCGCGCTACACGCTGGTTGACCGGGCAGCCGCCCCCGGGGGAGCCTACTATTACTGGCTGGATGTGCTGCAGGCCGGCGAGCCGCAGCAGTTTGGCCCGCTGCCGGCGCTGGTGGATTATTTCATCTATATCCCCACCGTCAGCATCCAATAAAGGTGCGGGCCGGCCCAGGCAGCCGACCCGCACACAGACCAGTCCCGGCGCGAAGATCAGATTCGCACCGTATTCGGCTCAGCAGTCTTCTTCCAGGCGCACTTCCAGCCGCGCCGGCTGCAGCCCGGCGAGCGCAGCCGGGTCCGGCGCGCCGGCAGCGGCATGACCCGGCCCGCCGGCCGGCAGCCCGGCGTCACGCTCGATGTTCATCACCGCCGGCAGGAACAATGCGCCCAACCCCATCAGCGCCGTCACCACGCCGCCCACCAGGTACCAGGTCTGCACGCCCAGCCGGTCTGCCAGCGGCCCAGCCACGATCAGCCCCACCGGGGTCATGGCGGTCGCCAGGCTGCTGATCAGCGTAAACACCCGCCCCTGCATCTCGGGCGCTACCACCGCCTGCACCACTGCGAACAGCGGCCCGTTGACGATCGGGTTCGACAGCCCCACCAGAAACATCAGCGCTGCGGCCAGCGGAAACGCGTTCGCCGGCGCCAATCCCACACCCAGCACCGCCAGGCCCATGATCACCAGCCCCAACATCGAAGTCAGGATGCGCCGGCGGAACCCGCCCCACACGCTCAGCAGCAGCCCGCCGCTCACCATCCCCAGCCCCCAGGCCGTCTCCAGCCAGGCCAGTTGAAAAGCCCCGCCGTTGAAATGGCGGGTGACCAGGATCGGCTGCAGCGAGCCGGTGGGAGTGAGCAGCAGGTTGATCACAGCAGCCATCAGGGCGATCAACATCAGCCCGGTCCAGCGCCAGACGTAGCGGAAACCGGCCTGCAGATCCTGGCCCAGCGAGGCTTGCTGCACTGCGCCGGGCGCCCGCTCCGGCTGCGGAATGCGCACGAAGCACAGCGGCAGGATCGCCAGCCCGGCGGTGACCACGTCGATGGCCAGCACGCCCTGCATCGGCAGCCAGGCGATCAGCAGCGCCCCCAGCGGGGCCGCGCCGATGTTCATCAGCCCGCTCAACACCTGGTTCAACCCCTGCACCCGCGAGAGGTGCTCCTTCGGCACCATCAGCGAGGTGGAAGCCTGCATCGCCGGCCAGTGGAAACCGCCGGCGGCCGAGCGCAGGAACATCAACAGGTAAATGTGCCAGACCTGCACCTGCCCGCTCCAGAACAGCCCAGCCAGCGCCAGCACAAACAGCGCGCTGAGACTGTCGGCGATGATCATCACCCAGCGCCGGTTCCAACGGTCCACCAGCGCGCCGGCCAGCGGGCCAATAAACACCTGCGGCAGCATGCCTGCCAGGGTGGCGCTGGCCAGCACGGTAGCCGAACCGGTCTGCTGGGTCAGCCACCACACCAACGCGAACTGCACCAGCTGGCTGCCCAACAGCGAAGCCGCCTGCCCGCTCCAGATCACAAAAAATGGGCGCCGCCAACCTTTGCGCTCCACACCACTTTCCT
>JBJSYW010000500.1:0-17958 GCA_046089985.1 Chloroflexota bacterium | reverse complement strand
GGGCGCCGAAGAATGGGCATTCAGCCTGTGGGCAGACCGTTTTACGCGCCAGAAGCAGGCTGCCCACCAGGCACGCCTGGCCGGCGCCTGGCTGGCGGTTTTCAACGCCGCATTCTCCAGCCTGACCACGCTGCTGTTCTTTGCCCTGGCGGCCGGGCGGGTAGCGCCGGGGGGCGGGCCGGCCATCCCGGCGGCCGCCTTCCTGGCCTTCAGCGCCGCTTTTGGCCAGTTCCAGGCGGCCCTGCTCAGCCTGGGGATGCTGTTTAACTCGGTGCAGACCATCCGGCTGCAATATGAACGCGCCCGGCCAATCCTGGAAGCCGTGCCGGAAGCCGCTTCCAACCAGGCGGACCCGGGGGCGCTGAGCGGGCGGATCGAGATCAGCCACCTGTCGTACCGTTACAACCCGGCTGTCCCGCTAGTGCTGAACGATCTGTCGCTCTCGGTTGAACCCGGCGAGTTCGTCGCCATCGTCGGTCCGTCTGGTTCGGGCAAATCCACGCTCTTCCGACTGCTGTTGAAGTTTGAAACGCCGCTTTCCGGGGCGATCTATTATGATGGCCAGGATCTGGCGGCGCTGCACGCGGCCGCGGTGCGCAGCCAGGTGGGGGTGGTGCTGCAGAACGGCAAACTGCTGCCCGGGTCGATCTATTCGAACATCGTTGGAGCGCTGCCACTGCCGCTGGAGTATGCCTGGGAAGCGGCGCGCATGGTTTCGCTGGAGCGATATATCCAGAGCCTGCCCATGGGCATGCAGACGGTGGTCTCGGAGGGCGGCGGCACGTTTTCGGGCGGGCAGCGCCAGCAGTTAATGATTGCCCGCGCCATTGTCACCCGCCCGCGCATCCTGCTCTTTGACGAGGCCACAAGCGCCCTGGACAGCGAATCGCAGGCGATGATCAGCAAAAACCTGGAAAACCTGCAGACCACGCGGATCGTCATCGCCCACCGCCTGAGCACCATCGCCCAGGCGGACCAGATATACGTGCTCGATAAGGGCGCAATCTGCCAGGCCGGCACGTATGACGAACTGATGCGCCGCCCCGGCCCGTTTGCTGAGCTGGTCCGACGCCAGGTATAACCGTTGACCGGGGTGCACAACGGCCTTGCGGGTTCTCCCGAGCCGGCGCGAGCCCAGCCGGGAGCGCGACGTGATATACTGCGTTTTACCTGGTTGGGAGGTGGGCCAGGCTCGCGGCGAAGCGTTGCAGCCGGCGCAGGCAGCCGGCGGAGCGGTAATGAAAGACCTGGAGACATTAAAGGATATGCTGCTGCGTGTGCCGCAGTTCACCGGCCTACCGGCGGAGGCGCTGGAGCCGCTGGCCGCGGCGGCGCTCTGCCAGCGGTTCGCCGCCGGGCAGGTGATCTATCTGGAAGGCGAGCCGGCCAATGCGATTTATGTCCTGCAAGCCGGCTGGATCAAGGCCACGCGCATGACCCTGGACGGCCGCGAGCAGGCGATGATGTTCCTGGACCCGGTGGATATCTTTGGCGAGGCGGCGGTCTTCACCGGGCAGCCGTACCCCTGCACGGTGACCGCGTTGGAAGATGTGACCGCCTGGGCGATCCCGACCCAGGCCGTGCTGGACCTGCTGCAGCGCCGTCCGGAGTTTGCACTGGCGGTTGCCCGCCGCCTGGGCGGTCGGGTGCTGCACTACGTCAGCCTGGTGGAAGACCTGGCGCTGCGCAGCGTGGAAGCCCGGCTGGCGCATACGCTGCTGCAGCACGCCGAACTGGATGACGGACGGCTGGTGGTCTGGCGGCGCACCTGGACGACTTTTGACCAGATGGCGGTGCGCCTGGGGACGGTGCGGGACGTGCTCAGCCGGGCGCTGAAGACCTTAGAAGCAGAAAACCTGCTTAAGGTGGAAAAGCAAACCATCCTGCTGATCGACCCTAAGGGCCTGGCCGAGCGCGGCGAGCGCTGAGCGGGCGCGCCCGGCATACGCATGAATTATTATTGTATAGACGGAACGCTATCGTTTATAATTGTTGCATTAAAGCATTGCACAACTGCGGATTAACCGCACTGCCCGAACCTGGCAGCTGCCGGAATCATCCGATTGGAGGTTTACTGGCATGGAGTGGACGGTTGCGGATTTTTCCCCACGGACGATTGGCGAATGGCAGGGCATTGTTAACCTGCTGGCGCGCATATCCGGGGTGCGGGCGGGATTGATCATGCGCCTGACCGGAGATGAGATCGAGGTCTTCGTTTCCAGTACCATAGGCGAGCACCCCTATCACCCCGGCGATCGGGAACATTTTTATAACTCAGGCCTGTACTGTGAGGCGGTGATCCAGGCGCAGGATAAACTGAATGTGTTGGACGCGCGCCAGACGGAGCGTTTTAACGCCAACCCAGACCTGAAGTATGGGATGACCTGCTATTTGGGGTTCCCGATCCGCTTCCCGGATGGTAAACCGTTTGGCACGATCTGCCTGTTGGATGATAAAGCCAACCGCTTCTCCCCCGACCTGATGGAGATGATGGAGAAGCTGCGCGACCTGATCGAGAGCCAGCTGGAACTATTGGATGAGAACCGGCTGCAGCGCCAGTTTGCCAGCCAATCGCTGCTGCGCCGGATCCTCGATAACCTGCCGATTGCCGTGGCCTGCGCCACGTCTGACGTCGACCAGCGGGTCATTTACCTGAACCAGCGCTTCCAGCAGCTGTTTGGCTACACCCTGGTCGATCTGCCTAAGCCGGATGCCTGGTTTAACTGGGCCTTTACCGACGATCAGCAGAAAGCCCAGGTGTATGCCGCCTGGCAAACGAAGCTGGCCCAGGCAGGCTCGCAAGACGGCCGGATGGCGCCGGCCGAAATCCAGGCGGTTTGCAAGGATGGGCGGTTGGTGGATGTGCTGACAAACGCTACGATTGTCGACGACCTGGTGCTGGTCTCGTTTGTCGATATCACCGAACGCAAGCGGGCCGAGACTGAACTGCGCCTGAGCGAGGCGCGCTTCCGCCTGCTGGCGGAGAACATCTCGGATGTGATCTGGGTGCTCAACCTGAACACCCGGCGTTTTACGTATATCAGCTCATCAATCGAGCAGCTGCGCGGGTATACGGTTGAAGAAGCGCTGGCTGAGAGCATGGAGCAGGCGCTGACGCCCGAATCAATCCAAGTGGTGACCGAAAAGTTGGTAAAAAACATCCCATTGTTCCTGGCAGATCCGAGCAGCTCGCGGGCTTTCATTTCCGAGATCCAGCAGCCGTGTAAGGATGGCTCGATCATCTGGGTTGAAGTCACGATCAAGTTCCGATTGAACGCTCTGCGCGAAGTTGAGGTGCTGGGGGTGAGCCGCAATATCGAGCGGCGCAAACAGGCTGAAATCCAGCTGCGTTTGAGCGAGGCCCGGCACCGCCTGCTGGCTGATCATTCGATCGATGTGATTGCCACGCTTAGCCTCGACGGCCGGCTGACGTATGTCAATCCGGCGGTTACTCGGATCACCGGCTTTACGCCGGAGGAACTGGTCGGCGCGCCGATTTACCAAACCTTCACCCCGGCGGCGGCAAAAAGCATCCGGCAAGACCTGCGCCAGGCGCGGGATGATCATCGCGCCGGCCGGCCGGTGGTTTTTCCGAGCCGCGAGCTGGAATTGCGCTGCAAAGACGGTTCGACGGTGTGGATCGAATACACGGCCAGCGGGCTGCAGACCAACGGCGATGTCCCCGAAGTGCTGGTGGTGGCGCGCAATATCAGTGAGCGGAAGAAGCACGTCCAGGAACTGAAAGCGGCGCATGCGGCAGTGCAGGCGGCGAACGCCGAACTGGAGCAGCGCGTGCAAGAGCGCACCGTCGAGCTGCGCAGCAGCCGGGATGCGCTGGCAGCCGCCAACACAGCTCTCGAAAGAGCGCTGCGCGCCCGGGATGAGTTCCTGTCGACAATGAGCCACGAACTGCGCACGCCGTTGGCGGGCATCCTGGGGCTGGCGGAACTGCTGCAGTACTCGACCTATGGCAGCCTGAACGAAAAACAGCAGAAAGCTGTCTGGAATATCGAAACCAGCGGGAAGCGCCTGCTGGACCTGGTTGACGAAGTGTTGGATTACACCCAGGTTCAAAGCGGCTGCACGGACCTGCAGCTGCACCCGTGCAGCCTGGATGATATCTGCCGGGTCAGTTTGCAAGTGGTAGAGAGCCAGGCGGCTGTCAAGGCCCAGCAGCTGGAGCAAATGATCTCGCCCCCGGATCTGCAGGCAACGGTCGATGAGCGCCGCCTGGCACAGGTGCTGGTCAACCTGCTGGAGAATGCAATCAAGTTCACCCCGGCCCATGGGCGGATCCGCCTATCTGCGGTGGGCGATGTGGAAAAGCAGCAGGTGCAGATCAGCGTAGCGGATACCGGGATCGGTATGCGCGCCGAGGATCTGCCACGCCTGTTCAAGCCGTTTGGGCAGCTGGATGCGCGCCTGGCGCGTGAATACGAAGGCGCCGGGCTGGGGCTGGCGCTGGTGAAGGCGTTGGTTGAGCAGCAGGGCGGCAGCGTGAGCGTAGAGAGCGCGCTGGGCCACGGCAGCACGTTCACCGTGACGCTGCCCTGGCCCCAGCCGAGCGCCTGATCCATCCGCGCGGCGGCTGGCCGTCTGGCGGATGGCGGCCTGGCGGCTGCCGCCGGGTTACAGCGAGATGACCTTAGCCGCCTGGCGTTGGGCTTCCAGGATGTCGGTCATCCCGCCGATCACGCCCACCTGCACCCGGTCTGCCAGGTTAAGGTAGTTCAGGCAGGTGCTGCACAGCACCAGGCGCACGCCTTTTGCTTCCAGCGACTTGAGCGCCTCAAGCACCGGCGAGCTGTCTATCACCAGGCGCACGCCGTCGGTGTAGAAGCAGATGGCGGCAGGCAGAATATTATGCTCGTCCAGCAGTTTAAAATAGGTGCCGATCAGCTTAATCTGCAGCTCCGGTTCGGCATGGCCCATGCCGTTGCGGGTGATCAGTAGAACGGTGTCAGAATCGGGGATATTCATATTGGGAGAATTATAATTGAGATAGCGCGATGCAGGCCCCAAACCGATCACACTGATTTGCAGACGCTGCACTGGGCTGGCACGGACGATCGCCGGACCTGCCAGGCTGGGTCTTGATTAAGATATAATTGGGGGTAGGCAAAGGATGCCAATGGTTTTCCCAGCAGCTGTCATAATCATCAGTCATAACCCGCAGGTGCAGGAGCTGGCGCAGCAAGCGCTGGCAGCAGCCGGCTGCCAGGCGATTCTTGCCGGCAGCGGGGGTGAAGGGCTGCGCCTGGCGCATGACCGGCATGCGCAGCTGTTGCTGGCGCAGGTTGATCCGCCGGATATGCCTGCGGAGGAATTGTGCCGCCGGGTGAAGGCGGATGCCGGGCTGGCTGGGGTCCGGTGTGGGCTGCTTTTTACCCACCCCACGGATGATGAGCGCCTGGCAGCCGTAGTAGAGGCCGGGGCCGATAGTTGGATTACGTTACCGGTCTCTGAGGCCGAGTTGGCGGCGCGCCTGCGCGCCCTGCTGCGGCTACAGCCGCCGGCCTCCAGCCCGCCGGAGAGCGAAAAACGGTTCATGACCTTCTTTCGCGCCATTCCGGCCGCCGTGGATATCCTCCGCCTGGAAGATGGACAGTTTGTAGATTTGAACGATGCCTGGGAAGCGCTGACCGGCTATTCGTATGAACAGGCGGTCGGGCGCACCCAGGATGAACTGGACCTGTGGGTCGACCCGTCCGCTCAGGCGCTCCAGGTAGCGCAGGCGCTGGCGCAGGGCCGTGCTCAGGCCGAGATACGCCTGCGCCAGCGCGGCGGCAGCCTGCTGGATGTTGCCTGGTCGGCGGAACGCGTGGAACTGGATGGGCAGGCTTACCTGCTGTGCCTGACTCAGGATATCACCCGGGCCCGCCAGGCCGATGAATTGATGCACCAGCGGGTGTCTGAACTGGAGATGCTCTACCAGGCCGGACAGGCGCTCTCGCGGCTGTTGGAGCCGGACGAGATCGGCCAGCGGATTATTGACCTGCTGGCGCAGTATCTGAACTGGCACCATGCGATTGTGCGGCAGTACCATCCGGACCAGGGGCGGCTTGAAGTGCTGGGTTTCCACTCGGCCGGGCTGAGCAGCCAGCAGCGGCGGGCAGAGCGCCGGCGGCTGGAAAAAGTCATCAACCCGCACAACGGGCTGAGCGGCTGGGCGCTGATGCACGGAGTGCCCCTGCGCATTGATGACCTGGCGACCGACCCGCGCTATCACGAGGCTTACCCGGGGATGCGCTCCGGGCTGTACGTGCCGATCCAGGTCGGTGGGCGGGTGATCGGGGTGATCACGGTGGAGAGCGATCAGCCGAAGGCTTTTCGCCCGGCGGACGAGCAGCTGCTGACCACCCTGGCGGCGCAGGCGGGGGTGGCGATGGAAAACTCGCGCCTGTACGCTGAGACCCGCCAGCGGTTGGATGAGTTGGCGGCGATTTCTAAGGTCTCCTCGGCTCTGCGCAGCGCCACCAACCGGGATGAAATGCTGCCGGTAATTATTGACCAGGTGATGCTGCTGTTCCCAGCCGCCGGGGCGGCCTTTGCGCTGCGCAATGCAGCCGATGAGGGGGTGGTGTATGAATTAGGGGTGGGCAAGCTGAGTGGGTTCAACCGCCTGCACCTGCCTGCCGGGGAGGGGTTGGTGAGCCGGGCCTTTGCCGGCGGTGAGGTATACCTGCACCAGCCAGCTGCCGGGGAGACGGTTGATGGCTTGCCGGCAGTCGCCGACCAGCTGCCGCTGAGCATGGCGTTTGTCCCGCTGCTGGCCCAGGGCCAGGTGTTCGCGGCGATTGTGGTGGGCTGCGAGTTCGATCTCACTGCCGGGCATGTGCGGCTGCTGAAGGCGATCGCCGATATCGGCGCCAGCGCCATGCAGCGCTCGGCGCTGCACGAAAAGACGGTCCATTATGCCGAGGAGTTGGAGCAGCGGGTGGCTGAGCGCACCGCCGAGTTGACCGCTGCGAACCACGAACTGCAGCGCGCCCACCGCGCCAAGAACGAATTCCTGGCGAATATGAGCCATGAACTGCGCACGCCGCTGAACGGCATCCTGGGCATCTCTGAAGTGATGCTGGAGCACATCTATGGCCCGCTGAACGAAAAGCAGGAGAAATCGCTGCAGCTAATTGAATCGAGCGGGCAGCACCTGCTGGGGCTGATTAACGATGTGCTCGACCTGTCCAAAGTTGAGGCGGGCAAGATCGATCTAAACCATGAACTGGTGGATGTGGAAGAGATCTGCCAGGCCAGCCTGGTGTTTGTCAAGCAGTCGGCGATGAAAAAGGCCATCCGGGTCCAGTTCGAACGCCACCCGGCGGCGCGTAAGATTACGGCCGACCCGAAGCGCTTGAAACAGGTGCTGGTCAACCTGCTGAGCAATGCGGTCAAGTTCACGCCCAACGGAGGGCGCGTGGCGCTGACGGTGACCCCGGACGAGGGGTACACCGCCCTGCAGTTTACGGTGATCGATAACGGCATCGGCATATCGGACGAAAACCAGGCTCGCCTGTTTAAGCCGTTTGAGCAGATTGACAGCAGCCTGAACCGCCAACAGGACGGCACCGGCCTGGGGTTGGCGCTGGTTAAGCGCCTGGTCGATCTGCACGGGGGGGCGATCCAGGTAACCAGCCAGGTGGGCCAGGGCAGCAGTTTCAGCGTTTCGCTGCCGTGGGACCGGCTGCTTTCGCCGATTGCCGAACCGCCGGCAGAAGCACAGCGGGCCGCGCCGGTGCGCCAGGCCGGATTGAGCGGCGCAGGCGCTTCGCGGGGCTTGATTTTGCTCGCCGAAGATAACGAGGTCAATATCCTGGTCATGTCTGAGTACCTGCGCGGCTGCGGCTACCAGGTGCAGGTGGTGATGACCGGAGAAGACGCGCTGCTGAAACTGCCGGAAATTCGCCCGCAGTTGCTGCTGATGGACATCCAGATGCCGGGCATGGATGGCCTGGAAGCGATGCGGCGCATCCGCGCCGGCCAGGAAGCAGACCTGGCCGGCATCCCAATCGTGGCGGTGACCGCCCGGGCAATGCCCGGTGACCGTGAATTGTGCCTGCAGGCCGGCGCAAACGCCTACCTGAGCAAGCCGGTCGACCTGCCCAGGCTGCTGACCGTGATCCAGGAGCTGCTGCCCGGCGGATAGCCAACCCCGCCCCTTTGCCGATCCTCCAGGAGGCTGCGCGCGATGATCTGCCCTGTTTTTTGGCTGCATCTTTTCTATAGCGATTACCCCAGCATCACAGGACAGGGGGGATGGCGTATGATCAGGAACCTCCGGGCCGCGTTGATCCTGCTGCTTTTGGGGGCTGTCTGTTCGGCCTGCGGCGCGCCCGAGAAACCCGCCCAGCCCCCAACTTCGTTGATCTTCTATAACTGGGAGGGCGATCTACCGCAGTCGGTGATTGATGCATACCAGGCCGAAAGTGGGGTGCAGATCATCTACAAGGTTTATGAAGCCCAGGAGGACGCGCTGGCCGAGCTGCGCGAGGGAGAGGCCTACGATGTGGTTGTGATGGACAGCCGCTTCGTGCCGCAGTTGGCCGCCGAAAACCTGCTGGCGCAGCTCGATTACAGCCGCTTGCCGAATTACAAGAACATCTCGCCGGCATTCCGTGACCTGTTGTACGATCCCGGGAACGTTTACAGCCTGCCTTACAATTGGGGCGTCACCGGTCTGCTGGTGCGCACCGATCATATCACCCAGACGATCAGCAGTTGGAATGCCCTGTGGGAGCCGATGTTCATTGATCGAGTGGGAATCTGGCAGGGGCAGCCGCGCGAGATGACCGCGATGGTGCTGAAGGCGTTGGGGTACTCGGCCAATGCCGAGGATCCACAGCAGCTGGCTGCCGCCCGCCAGAAGCTGCTGGCCTTGAAGCCGGCGGTGCATTTTTTTGAGGATTACGACCTGGAGACTGCAGCCGAAGCCTTTGCCAGCGGCAAGGTGGACCTGGGGGTGGGGTATGCCAGCGACTACCTGGCTTGCATCGAAGCCGGGCTGCCGGTGGCGTATATCTTCCCGGATGAAGGGGCTTTGCTGTGGGGGGATACCTTTGTGATCCCTGCTGCCAGCCGACGCCAGGCCCAGGCGGCGGATTTCCTGAATTTCCTGATGCGCCCGGAGATCAGCGCCCAGATCACCAATCAAAACAACTTTCCGACGGCCAACGTGATGGCAACTCCGCTGATTAACCCACAACTGGTCAGCAACCCGGTCATCTTTCCGCCCAAGGAGGTAATTCAGGCCGCAGAGGTGATTCTGCCGCTCAGCGCCGCAGCCCAGGCGCAGTACGATGCGATCTGGCAGGAGTTTCTAGAAGCGCCGTGATCGTCTGCCATGCGCAAGTCCTTCCCTGCTCACCTGTTCCGCACGCTGCGCGCCCGCCTGTTTATGCTGTGGGGCGCCAGCCTGGCGCTGATGACGGTGGTGATCGTGATCAGCGTCTTCACCAGCGTTTACAATGTTGAAAGCGCTTCTTGGCGCTCGCGCCAGGATGAAGCTGCCCAGTACGCGGCCCGCTCGGTAAGCAATTTCCTGGCGCAGATCCAATTGACGATGGGGCTGCTGGCCGATTTTGGCCGGGATGAACTGCTGAATAACCCCGCTTTGCTGGATACGCTGCTGGAACGAAACCCGGCGTTGATTGAACTGGCCTATGTCGACCCTGCGGGCCAGATCCTGAAAAGCGCCAGCCAGGGCCAGCCGCTGATTGCCAATCTCTTCACCATCCCCCAGTCTGAATGGTTCCGCCGGGCGCGCAGCGGCGAACGCTACTACAGCCGGATCCAGATCTCGGACCAGGGGGAACCGTATCTGCTGTATTCCATCCCGGTTCCGCGCCTGGACGGCGCATCCGGCCCGATCAATGATGTGCTGGTGGCGCGGATCCGCATGATCGTGCTGTCGCAGGTGGTCTCCGGGATCCACTTCGGGCAGGCCGGGCGGGCGTACATTGTTAACCGGCAGGGCCAGGTGATCGCACACAGCGACCGGCAGCTGGTGTCTGCCATGGTCAGCATCGGTGAGCAGCCTGAGTTTGCGGCGATCCTGCAGTCCCCCAGGCAGCGCTGGTATGGCAGCGCCCGCAGCCTGAACAGCCAGGCGGTGCTGATAGCTTCGGCGGCGGTAGAAGACACCGGTTGGATTGTGCTGACCGAGCTGCCCAGCCAGGAAGCGTTTGCCAACAGCCGCATGGCTGCCGTGCAGCTCTCGCTGCAGCTGCTGGCGTTCACCGTCCTGTTTGGGATGTACCTGGCGCGGCGGGTAAACCGGCTGTTTATTTATCCGATCCAGCTGCTGCGTGAGGCGGCTCTGCGCCTGGGGCAGGGCGACCTGGATTACAAGGCGCTGGTCGTGCGCCGGGACGAACTCGGCGAAGTGGCCGAGGCTTTCAATACGATGGCGGTCAGCATTAATGCCAGCCGGCAGGCCTTGGAGCGCGTCAATGACGAACTGGAAAGTCGGGTGCGCGAGCGCACGTACGAGCTGACCGAGTTGAATCGGGCGCTGTCTGGCGAGGTGGAAGAGCGCACGCAGGCCGAGCGCCGGGCGCTGGCCTCGCTGAAAGAGAAGGAAATCCTGCTGAAGGAGATCCATCACCGGGTCAAGAACAACCTGCAGATCATCTCCAGCCTGTTGAGTATGCAGTCGCGCAAGATCCAGGATCCAGGGGTTTCCTTCGCTCTGCAAGAGAGCCAGAACCGGGTGCGCTCGATGTCGCTGATCCATGAAAAGCTGTACCAATCGGGCGGCCTGGCGCAGATCGACCTGAGCGAGTATATCCGCAGCCTGGCGGCTTTCCTGGCGCGCAGCTATCACAGCGCCAGCATGGTGGAAGTAGTTGTCCGGGTGCTTCCCGGCGAGCCGGCGCCCGGGGAGGCTGCTCCCGGAAGCCCGCTTGAGGCCGGCAAGCCGGGCGGGCCGGCGATCTGGCTTGACCTGGACAGCGCCGTGCCGTGCGGCCTGATCCTGAACGAACTGCTCTCCAATGCCTATAAATATGCTTTCCCCAACAACCGCCCGGGCCGGCTGGAGATCACCCTGCAGAAGCGGCAGGCGATCTGCATCCGGGTGGCGGATGACGGCGTCGGCTTGCCGGAACAGTTCGACTTTAATCAGCTGGGCCAGAAGAACTCCCTGGGGCTGCAGTTGGTGAAAAGCCTGGTCGACCAGCTGGATGGGCAAATCTGGGTTGAGGCGAACCAGCCTTCGGGCGCGTGCTTTATGATCGAGTTCCCGAGCGTGTGAAAGGGGTGTCTATGAACCAGCCCAGGATCTATGTTGTTGAAGATGAGGCGATCGTCAACCTGGATATCTGTTCATGCCTGGAACAGTTTGGCTACTGCGTCGCCGGGCATGCCGCCTCGGGCGAGGAAGCCCTGCGGCAGATTGACCAGGCGCATCCAGACCTGGTGCTGATGGACATCCACTTGAAAGGCGAACTGAACGGCATTCAAGCCGCCGAGCACATCCGCGCCCGTCACCAGATCCCGGTGATCTTCCTGACTGCTTTTGCCGACCAGGAGACGGTGCAGCGCGCCAGCCTGGCGGAGCCATTCGGCTATGTGGTCAAGCCGTTTGAAGAACGCGAGCTGAACTCGGCCATCGTGATTGCGCTGTACAAACATAAGACCGAGCAGAACCTGCGCAGTTTACAGCAGCGCTATCGCGCCATCGCCGAGGATATGCCGGCGCTGGTATGCCGGTTTTGGCCGGGCGGCGAACTGTCCTTCGTCAACCAGCAGTACTGCCGCTACTACAACCGCAGCGAAGAAGCGCTGCTGGGCAGCAGTTTCCTGCAGTTTATCCCAGAACAGGAGCGCAACTGGGTCAGCCAGCATTACCACTCGCTGACCCCGGATAAGCCGGTCGTGACCTATGAACACCAGATGCTGGGTCCGGATGGGGCGACGCGCTGGCAGCGCTGGACTTACCGGGGTATCTATGACGAGCGTGGCCGGCTGCTGGAGTACCAGGCGGTGGGCGAGGACATCACCGAGCGCCGGTACGCCGAGGACGCCCTGCGCCAGAGCGAAGCCAAGTTTCGCAACGTGTTCCACCAATCGCAGGAGGGGATCGCCCTGACCGACGAGATGGGCATGGTGATCGATTGGAACGCCGCCATGCAGCGCCTGACCGGCGTCGCCGCGGTTGAAGTGTTGGAACGCCCGATCTGGGACGTGCAGTACGACCTGGAACCGGGGGTGGCCCGGCCGGAAGAATACAAGGAAAACTTGCGAGATATCGTGCAGTCTGCGCTGCTGACCGGTGAGGCGAGCTGGCTGGGGCAGGTGCTTGAACGTGAGTTTCACCTGCCGGATGGCAGCTCGCGCTATATTCAGGGCGTACTGTTTCCGGTGCGCACGCACAAGGGGTATATGCTGTGCAGTATGCAGCGCGATATCACCAATCAGCGCCAGCTGGAATCGCAGATCCGCCTGCAAAGCGCCGCCTTGAACGCAGCCGCCAATGCCATCGTGATCACCGATACGGCGGGGACTATCGTGTGGGTCAACGATGCATTTACGGCCCTGACCGGGTACTGTCGCGACGATGTAATGCAGCAGAACCCGCGCCTGCTAAAATCGGGCTTCCACAACCGGGAGTTTTACGAGCGCCTGTGGAGCACGATCCTGTCTGGTGAGACCTGGCGCGGCGAGGTGATCAACCGCCGCAAGGATGGCCAGGTCTATTATGAGGAGATGACGGTCACCCCGGTGTTCAGCGCCGAGAACACGGACGGCCGGCGCGGCGCAATCACGCACTTCGTGGCGGTGAAGCAGGATATCAGCAGCCGCAAGCAGGCCGAATTGGTGCTGGCGCGCCGCCTGGAATTTGAGCAGCTGACGGCGGAGATCTCAGCCGTCTTTGTCCAGAATGCCGACCTGGCGCAGTCGATCCATTACACGCTGGAGCGGATCGGGTATATCAAAGGCGCGAACCGCACGGGGATCCTGCTGTTGGACCCGGCCGGGCAGAACTTTTCGCTGGCTTATGAGTGGTTCCGGCCGGATTTGCAGCCGATCATACAGGATTTCCAGGAACTGCCGCGAGAGGATTTGTACTGGTTGATCGAACAGATGGATGCCGGTGGTTTCGCTGCGATCGAGGATATGCGCCGCTTGCCGGTGGAGGCGGGGTTTGAACCGGAACTGCTGACCAATACCGGCCTCCTGGCGTGCATTTTTATCCCGTTGGCGGTGGATACCGCGCTGGCGGGGATGATCGTGATTGGCAGCTCTGCCCCACGCGCCTGGGATCAGGATAATATCTCCCTGCTGCAGACTATCTCTGGGTTAATTGGCAGCGCCATGCAGCGCACGCACGCGCAGGAGGCCGAGCGCCAGGCGCGGCTGGAAGTGGCCCGGTTGTACCAGGAAGCTGTGCAGCTGTCGATCACCGACCCGCTGACCGGGTTGTACAACCGGCGCTATTTTTACGAGGTGGCGCGTACCGAGCTGACCCGGTTGAAACGCTTCCACCAGCCGTTTTGCGTGATCATCCTGGATATCGACTACTTCAAGCAGGTGAACGACCACTTCGGTCACTTGATTGGCGACCAGGTGCTGAACGCGGTGGCCCAGCACCTGCGCTACGTCTTGCGCGGGATGGATACCGTGGCGCGCTTTGGCGGGGAGGAGTTTTCCATCTTGCTGCCTCAGACCAGCCGAGAAGAAGGCCTGAACGTGGCCGAATGACTGCGGGCGGAAATTGCCGCGCTGGAAACGCCGGCATATGGGACGCTGGTGCGAGTTACGGTCAGCCTGGGGATGACCTGTGTCACCGAAGACGGGTTGGGCGACGGTCTGCCCGAGTTGGAAACCATCCTGGGACAGGCAGACCAGGCGCTGTACCGGTCGAAGAGCAGCGGGCGCAACCAGGTCAATCTGAACGGGTGCGATGATGCGGGCGGCGCAGTTCCGGGTCAAACCCTGGATGGAGCAGTTTGGCCGGGCAGTTGAATAGGGATGGACGGGCAGCCAGGTGTGGGCAGCGGAAACGCGCCGGCTGGATCATATGGCAGGTGGGCGCCCGACCGTAGGGTTGGACGCCCACCTGTGTTGCGATGCTGAGGAGCGGTTTACCGGCGGCCGCGGCTGCGAGCCAAACCGCCGATAATGGCGACCAGCAGGATCAGCACAATCAGGGCGGCCGAGACGAGCATAGCCGGCATGATCCAGGCCGGACGGTACTCCGGCGCGGGCGAGAGATCCACCGCCTGGGCGGATGGGGCCGGGGCATCCCCGCCGGAGCCACTGACCACGGCGGAGCCGGGGGTCAGCAGGGTCAGGCGCGTATCGGTGGTGATCACCTGCTGGTCGTTGATCACGGCGAAGTTGCCCGCCAGCTTAGAGCGCAGGTTCGGCTCAACCAGGGCGGAAGCGGCCCAGATTACGCCTTGCGCCTGGTTCCCCAGGGCAGCTACGACAACGTGATCCTGGTTCCAGGGCGAAGCCAGCATCTGCACGTAGCCGATGGGGGAGTCGGGTGGGATGCGGAAGCGCACCTGCAGGTTCTGCTCGCTGGCGATGTCGCTCTCCCCCTCGAAGGGGGCCGGCAGGCTTTCGTTCAGCGCGTCGACTAATGGCATCTGGCTGGGTTGGCCGACAACCAGCAGATGATAGCGCTGCAGCACCGCCTGGTCGACCTGGTCGCCGTAGAAGACAGCCAGCGTAACCAATTGCGCATTGGCCCGGTCACCCAGGAAGCCGGCAAGGCGCAGCGCAGCGTTCCAGATCTGCGGTTGGTCTTTGGGCAGAACGAAAGCGGTGCTGCCCAGGGTGGGATGCAGCACATACGGCGCCGGGAAGACGTTCAGGCTCAGCCCGGTCATGGGGCCGGCGGCGGAGGGGCTGAGCGGCAGGTGCAGCCGTGATTCGGGCCACACGGTGGCCCACACCCCGTTCTGGTTGGGGTTGACGCAGTTATCGCGCAGCACCAGGGTGGCTTCCACGTCCAGCTGGTTGTTACCGGGCAGAGCGGCCGAAGGCGGGATGGTGATTTTGACCTGGTTGAGCGCCTGGCGGGAGGTTTCATCGGTGAAGCGCACGCTGCCGATCGGTTGGCCGTTCAGCAGCACTACCAACCCGGAGCGATCGTAGTTCAAGAGCGCCGAGTTGCCGAAGAACAGCTCAAACGAGGCGCCTTCGCTGACCTGCTGGCCGGGCGGCAGGTAGAATTCGTAGGAGGCGGTGTTCACCCCCACGCGCTGGAGCGTCTCCAGCGTGTAGCCCAGGTCGCCCAGGGTCTGGTCGACCTGCAGGGCGGTGGGCGCCAGGTCGGTCTGTACCTGGTCGATGATCGCCAGGTTTTCAGATGTAAAGGGGCGCAGCACGCCGCCGCTAACTGCCTGGGCGGCCTTGGTTACGCCGCTGTCGCTGCTGCCGCTGACCAGCAGTACGACGTAGGCCGGGTTCCAGGGCGAGTTGACCATCTGGACGATGCCGTCATCCGGGCCGACGCCGGCTACCTGGAACTGACCGCCGGCAGGCGCCAGCGGCAGCGCCAGCTCGCTCAGCAAGGGCAGCCCGGCGGCCTTGCCGACCAGCACCAGGTGGCTGCCGGCCAGCTGCTCGGGGGTGACCTGCTCGGCGGTGGTCAGGGTGAGGGTGATGGCGCTGCTGGTCTGGCTGGACAGGCCGGCTGCCACGGTCATGGCGCTCTGCAGTTCAGCGGCGCTGGGCTGCCCGGGCACCACCACCAGGGCGGTGTCGGGGTAGATCGATGACTGGAAGAGCGGCCGCGGGAACTGCAGCAGGCTGGTGGAGGGCAGCACGCTTTCGTGAGGCAGGACGAAGCGCGACAGCGGGTGGATGAACAAGGTCATCTGCTGATCGAGCGTGCAGGTCACACCGCTGTCGAGGGTGAAGCCGATCTCCATCCGGCCGTCGCTGCGGCGCGAGCTCAGAGCTGCATCCGGGATGGGCAGCTGCTGGTAGATCTCGCCGTTCTGGGTCAGCACCAGCGTGCCGATCAGGCGGCCGTTCAGGCTGACCAGCAGTGTTCCACCAAAGACCTGCCGGCCGTCGAGCAGGCCGCCGGTCAGGGCATTGAACGAGGCGCTCATCGAGAGATCGAGCACCGCCCCGCTGCCCAGCTTCCAGTCCGCGGGCACGCCGAAGACGAAGGAATAAGAGTCGTACGGGCCGTTGAGCACGATTTCCTGGCGGCGCAGTTGGGTGAAGGTGATGATGTTTTGCTCATCCACCGCGGGAAGCACCACCGGCGCGGCCGGGGTGGCGGCGGGGGTTGGCTGCGGCACGCTGGTGGGCGCGGCGGCCTGGGTGACCAGCGCCGGGTCGGCAGTGGGGAGCACTGCCGGGTCGGGCTGGGATGGCGAACCGCCCTGCGGGGTGGGGGTGGGCGCCGGGGTGGACTGCTGGGCCAATGGCGCAGCAGCGGCGGCCTGGGCGGCCGGCTGGAGGGCCGGGAACAGCAGGCCGGTCAGCAGGGCTGCGGCGAACAGAAAAACCAATATCTGCTTTCTCATAAAAATTGTCCTTCCATCCATCAATGAAACTGAAACCTAAACGGGCTGAACGGCCGGCGCAGCGGACGGGCGGCGAGCCGCCTGCCGGTAGAGCCGGGCCACTCCTTCTACCATTGCGGAATAAGTAAACTCTTGTTCGATGTGCTCGCGGCCGCACGCGCCGAACGCTGCGGCTTGCCCGGGAGTGCATAAGATTTGTTCCACGGCGCCGGCAAATGCCGCAGCATCGCCCGGGGGGGCCAGCCAGCCGTCGACGCCGGGGCGCACAATTTCGTCATTGCCCAGGATGTCGCTGGCCACCACCGGCAGGCGGGCGGCGCGCGCCTCCAGCAGCACGATCGGCAGCCCTTCCCACAGCGAGGTCAGCACAAAGCAGTCCAGCGTACCCAGCAGGTCCGGGATATCGGCGCGCTGCCCGGCGAAGTGCAGGGTATGCTCCAGGCCCAGCTCGGCAGCCAGGGCGCGTGCCTGCGCATCGAGCGGGCCGCCGCCGATCCAGGCGAAATGCACCTCGGGCATGCGGCGGTGCAGGATGCCCGCCATGCGCACGAAATCGAGCGGCGCTTTCTGGCGGCTGAGGCGGCCGACCGTGCCCACCAGCGGTGCGCCGTCCGGCACACCCAGCGCAGCGCGCCCGGCCCGGCGGTCGACCGGGTGGTTATAGGCCTCCAGGCGGATGCCGCTGTGGACGGTGACGAACTGTTCCGGCCGGCCCACCCGCCGGCGGCGGGCCAGGGTCTGCTCGCCGTCCGAGACGGTCATGATGCGGGCCGTCAGCATGCGGGCAGCCAGGTTTTCCACCTGGGCCACCAGCAGGGCCTGTAGACGCCCCGCACCGGCGTGGAATGCGAAGCAGTGCGGCGAGTAGATCACCGGCACACCGCTGCCCGCGGCCGCCAGGCGGGCCAGGATGCCCGGTTTAGAGGCGTGAGCGTGCAGCAGATCATAACTGCCCTGGCGCACAATGCGGGCCAGCTGCAGCGCCAACCGGGCATCGGAGAACGGGTCGATCTTGTAGCGTTCCATTTCCAGGCTGAATGCCTGGATCCCTGGCAGGCGGGACAGCTCGGCGGCAAACTGCGGGCCGTTTTCTGACAGGCACACCACCGTCAGGGCAAACTGCTGTGGGTCCAGCCCGTGTGCCAGCCCGCGCACATACTCTGCCACCCCGGCGGTCGATTTCGTGACCTGCAGCACACGCAGCGGCGCGTTCATCGTGTGCCTTCCTGCGTCTGCGGCGCGGCGGTAAATGGCAGCGCCATGCCATGCCCGGCGAGCAGTGCGGCGTAGAGCTGCACGGTGCGTTCGATCATCGCTTGCAGGCTGAACTGGGCGGCGGCGCGGGCCAGGCCGGCCTGCCCCAGACGGTGGGCCAGCGCCGGGTCGCGCCCCAACTGCAGACAGGCCTGCGCCAGGCCGGCCGGGTCGCCGGGGGGGACGAGCAGGGCGGTAACCCCGTCCTGGG
>JBJSYW010000499.1:0-5052 GCA_046089985.1 Chloroflexota bacterium | reverse complement strand
CCGCGCCACCCCTACAGCAGCATGCTGCTCAGCTCGCTGCCGCGGCTGGACCAGGGCGAACCGCGTGAGCTGCAGCCGATCCCCGGCGCGCCGCCCGACTGCCTGGAACTGCCGCCCGGCTGCCCATTTGCGCCGCGCTGCGACCGAGTGCTGGAGCGCTGCCTGCAGGAGAACCCGCCGCTGCGGGCGGCAGCCGGCGATCACCGGGTGGCCTGCTGGGCTGCCCTGGACAGCCAGGAGGGGAGCCTATGAGCGCCGTCCGGGCCAATGCACCTGCCGCAGCATCCACCGTCGTCTCGGGGGGCGCACTGCTGCGGATTGATGGGCTGCAAAAGCACTTCCCAATTTATCGCGGCCTGCTGCTGCAGCGCCAGGCAGGCGCAGTGCGGGCGGTGGACGGGCTGACATTTGAGATCCAGCGCGGCGAGACGCTGGGGTTGGTGGGCGAGAGCGGCTGCGGCAAGACCACCGCCGGGCGCACCATCTTGCAGTTGTACCGCCCCACCGCCGGCTCGGTGCAGTTTGACGGGATCGAACTGACCCGCTTGAATGGGGCCGCGCTGCGGCAGGCGCGGCGGCGGATGCAGATGATCTTCCAAGACCCGTACGCATCGCTCAACCCGCGCTGGACCGTGTCGAGGATCATCGGCGAGCCGCTGCGGGTGCACGGGCTGGGGGCACGCGCCGAACAGCGCACCCGGGTTGACGAGCTGCTGGAACTGGTGGGGCTGAACTGCCAGTACGTCAACCGCTACCCGCACGAATTCTCCGGCGGGCAGCGCCAGCGCATCGGAATTGCGCGGGCGCTGGCCTCGGCCCCGGATTTCATCGTGTGCGATGAACCCATCTCGGCGCTGGACGTATGCATCCAGGCCCAGGTGGTTAACCTTCTGCAGGGGCTGCAGCGCAGGCTGGGGCTGACCTACCCGTTCATCGCCCACGATCTGGGGATGATTCGCCACCTGTGCGACCGGGTGGCGGTGATGTACCTGGGGATGTTTGCAGAGCTTTCGGACCGGCGGCGGCTGTATGACTGCCCGCGCCACCCGTACACGCAGGCGCTGCTCTCGGCCGCGCCGATCCCCGATCCACGCCGGACGCGCGCCCGGCAGCGCATTATCCTGCCCGGCGACCCGCCCAACCCCAGCCATCCGCCCGGCGGCTGCCGCTTCCACCCGCGCTGCCCGATCGCCCGCCCGCACTGCCAGGTCGAGATCCCCGCCTGGCGGGAGGTGGAGCCGGGGCACTGGGTGGCCTGTCACGAAGCCTGAGGAGATGCGATGACCCTGGACCTGGCAAGCCTGCTGCGCACCCCTTGCGTCGAGGCCTATAACGGCTTTGCTTTCTCCCCCGACGGGTCCAAGCTGGCCTTCTCCTGGAACCACAGCGGGCGCTGGGAGCTGTACGAGCTGGCGCTGGACAGCTTGGAACCGCCGCGCCGGCTGACCGGCGGCGAGGGGGCCAAGGTGGCCCCGCAGTACGCCCCGGGCGGCGGGCAGTTGGTGTATGCGCTGGACCTGGATGGGAGCGAAGCGTTCGACCTGTGGCAGCTGGACCTGCACAGCGGGGCGGCGGTCTGCCTGACGCCCGGCACCCCGTTCGCGCTGCAGCCCAACTTCAGTTTCTCACCCGATGGGCGGCGGCTGGCGCTGCTGGCCGACCGGGACGGGCGCTTCGACGCTTACATCCTGGAGCTGGGCCAGGCAGAGCGGCGCAGCCCGGGCACGCCGGCGCTGCGCAAGGTGTTCGCCGGCGGAGGGCCGAACTGGGATATCCACTGGTCGCCGGACGGACGTCGGCTGGCGGTGACCGCCGAGGGGCACGGGCAGGATTACGAGACCTGGCTGGTCGACCCCGAGGGGGCGGCGGCGGCGCAGCCGGTGGCTCTCGAAGGGCAGCCGGTCAATGCCCGCGAAGCCTGCTGGTCGCCAGACGGGCGGCGGCTGGCCTTCTCCAGCGACGCGACTGGAAGCTACCAGGTGGGCGTATTTGATCTGGCGGATGGGTCGCTGGCCTGGCTGACCGAAGGGGCCGGAGACCACAGCGCCCCAGACTGGTCGGCGGATGGGGAGCAGCTGGCCTACCTGGTCAGCGACGGGCCGGACAGCTGGATCGAGGTGCGGCGCTTCGCCGGGCAGGCGGGGGAGCGCCTGGCGGCAGGCGGGCTGCGCCGGCAGGTGCAGGCTGGGGTGTATTATGCGCCAACCTTCAGCCCCGACGGGCGGCGGCTGGCGTGCGTCTTCGACAACCCGCGCCACCCCAGCGACCTGTGGCTGCTGGATCTGGATGCGCCGGCGGATGGGTCCGCCCGGTTGGGGGCAGGCGCGGCGGACCGGCTGGAGGCGGGCGACCGGGCGGGCGATTTTCGGCAGCTGACCCGCTCGCTGCCGGAAACGCTGGAGCGGCAGGAATTTGTCATGCCGGAGCATATCCACTACCCCAGCCTGGATGGGCAGAGCGTGCCGGCGCTGCTCTACCGGCCGGCAGGCGCAGCAGACGCAGCTGCCGGGGGGGCAGGCGCCGGCGGGCTGCCACCGGCGCTGATCGTGGTGCACGGCGGGCCGACCTGGCTGTTCCAATACCTGTGGTATCCTTTGATGACCTTCGCCGCCAGCCGGGGTTGGGTGGTACTGGCGCCCAATTACCGCGGTTCGTCCGGGTATGGGCGGGCCTGGCAGTATGCCAACCGCTTCGAACTGGGCCGCGGCGATGCAATGGATATCGCCGCCGGGGCGGATTACCTGGCGGCGCACGGGCTGGCCGACCCAGCGCGCATCGCGGTGACCGGGCGCAGCCACGGCGGCTACCTGACGATGTGCTGCCTGACCGGCTACCCGGAGCGCTTCGCCGGCGGATCGGCGGTGGTGCCGTTCCTGAACTGGTTTAGCTCGCACACCGCCTCCCGCCCCGACCTGCAGCACTGGGACATCCAGAACATGGGCGACCCAGTGACGGAGGCCGCACGCTGGCGCGAGCGCTCGCCGTTCTTCTACCTGGAGCGGATCCAGGCCCCGGTACAGCTGATCTGCGGAGCCAACGATCCACGCTGCCCGGCAAGCGAGTCGTTGGCGGCGCGCGATGCGCTGGAAGCGCTGGGCAAGCCGGTGGAACTGCTGTTGTACCCCGATGAAGGGCATGCCTTTTTAAAGACCGAGAACGTGATCGACCATGAGCTGCGCCGGGCCGCATTCCTGGCGCAGGTGTTAGAGAGCTGAGAGAATAGGAGCCCGAGATGACCCACCTGAGCGTACTGACCGCCGAAGAAGTCGAGCGCCTGCACCAGGCCACGCTGCGCATCCTAAGCGAGACCGGGATCGTGCTGAACCACCCCGAGGGGCGCGCCCTGATCCTGGAAGCCGGCGGGCGGCTGCGTCCGGGCGACCCGGGAGCGCCGGGGGCGGGCGGGCGGCAGGAACGGGTGCTGCTGCCGCCGGACCTGGTGGAGTGGGCAATCCAGGCAGCCGGCAAGAAGGTGTGCCTGCGCGGGCGGGGCGGGGTGACCAAGGTGCTGGGCGGCGACCCGGGCGAGCCGCGCGAGCTGCACTGGCACAACCTGGGCGGCGCGCGCGATATCTACGATCACCGCAGCGGTCGGCGGCGCACGGCGATGGCCCAGGATGTGATCGACAGCACGCGCCTGCTGGATGCGCTGGACGGCCCGACGACGATCACGCCCTTCTTCACGCCCACCGATGTGCCGGGCGAGCTGATGTCGCTGGCAATGTACCGGCATGCGCTTCCGAACACGGTCAAGCCGCTGCAGGGGCCGGGGGTGCAGACGGCCCGCGAGGTGGCTTACGCGCTGCGCATGGCGGAGGTGATCGGCCCACCGCCGGAAGTAGTCACGCTGTCGGTGTCGCCGGTCAGCCCGCTGATCTTCCCCAGCGACGGGGTGGGAGCGATCCTGGCGATAGCCCGGGCGGGGGTAGCGTTTGCGCCGCTGCCGTGCCCGACGGCGGGCACGACCGCGCCGCTGTCGATTGCGGGGGCAGTGGCGCAGCAGAACGCCGAGGTGCTGGCGAGCCTCGTGCTGGCCGAACTGGCCCGGCCCGGGCTGCCGGTGGTGTACTGCGGGCGGCTGGCGATGATGGAGCCGCGCACCGGGTTCTCGGTATGGGGCGGGGTGGAGCTGGGGCTGGCTTCGGCCGGCACGGTGCAGATCGCCCGGCGCTATGGGCTGCCGGTGAACGTGTACGGGTTCTCGACCAACGCCCACACGCTCGATCTGCAAAGTGGGTACGAGCGGGCGCTGAACGCAGTCATCCCGGCGCTGGCAGGGGCGGACGAGCTGTCAGGGATCGGCGAGATGGAAGCCGGGGTGATGGGCTCATACGCACAGATCGTGGCCGACTGCGAGATGGCGCACAGCGTGCGGCGGATCCAGCACGGCTTCAGCGCCGACGCGGATGCGCTGGCGGTGGAGGTGATTGCGACGGCGATGGCGGAGGAGCACAACTTCCTGACCCAGCGCCATACCAGCCGCTACCTGCGCTCGGGGGAGGTGCTGCTGACCAAGCTGGCCGAGCGCGGGCCGTGGGATTCGTGGGAGCAAAAAGGCCGGCAGGGAATGGCCGAGCGCGCGCAGGCGGAGGCGGAGCGGATCCTGGCCAACCACAGCGTGGCTCCGCTGGAAGCGGCCCAGGAGCGGGCGCTGGACGAGATCCTGGCAGCGGCCGCGGAAGAGCTGGTGCAGCATGCTTAGCGCGGCGCAGCAGATGGCAGAGCAGCTTACCGGCTGGCGGCGGACGATCCATCGTCACCCGGAGTTGGGGTTCACCGAGCAGCGCACGGCCGAGCTGGCCGCAGCGGCGCTGGAACAGTTGGGCTGCCGGGTGCGGCGCGGGGTGGGGCGCACCGGGTTGACCGCCGACCTGGGCAGCCAGGGGCCGCTGATCGCCATCCGGGCCGATATGGACGCCTTGCCGATCCACGAGCAGAGCGGCGCAGCGTATACATCCGAGACGCCGGGGGTGATGCACGCCTGCGGTCACGATGCACATACGGCGATGGCGCTGGGGGCGGCGGCGCTGCTGGCTAAACGGCTGGCGGTGG
>JBJSYW010000498.1:0-2880 GCA_046089985.1 Chloroflexota bacterium | reverse complement strand
CCCGGCGTATGCCCGCCCGGCTCGGACGGTGAGGCCGGGTCCACCTGGCCCAGGTCCGGCGGACCCTGGCTCACCCCAGCCAGGCCGGCATCCACCGCCAGGGCATGCAGCGCCACCAGGATGCCCTGCCCCAGCGACGTGCCGCTGGTGGGGGCCAGCCGATCGACCGCCGCCAGCAGCCGCTGCGAGTCATCGGTGGGCGGCTGGACGGCAAAACCGCTGCCGCTGAACGCCACCAACCCCACCCGCACCGTTTCGGGCTGGTTGAGCACGATCTGGCGAGCGGCCTGCTTGGCAGCCTCCAGCCGCGAGGGCTGGACATCCCGGGCGCCCATGCTGGCCGAAACATCCACCACCAGCATCAACGTGCCCTCCACGCGCGGCAGCTGGATGCGCGCCTGCGGGCGAGACAGGCCCACCAGCAGCACCAGCAGGCCGAGCAGGAACACCACCGGCGGCAGGCGGCGCTGCCAATCCGGCGAACGGCGCAGCGCAGGCAGCCGGGCGGCGCGCTGCGCCTGGCGGTTGGCCAGGCGCAGGTAGCCCCACACCAGCGCCGGCGCCAGCAGCAGCGCCCAAAGCATCCTCGGCCACAAGAATTCCAGCATCACGATCTCAGGCTCCCAGGTCCAGCCGGCTCACCGGCGCGGCCGGCGGCGCAGTTCGGCGAAACGCAGCACCGCCCGCAGCAGGCCCTCGCCGGCAGACAGCGACCAGGGCACCGCGCCGGCATGCCGCAGCGCCCGCTCCAGGTCGGCCTGGCGCTGCCGGGCGGCTTCGGCATAGCGCGCCCGGAAACGGGCATCGCCGGTGTCGACGTACAGCTGCTCGCCGGTCTCCGCGTCTTCCAGCCAGGCGGCCCCCACATCCGGCAGTTCAGCCTCGGCTGGATCCCACAGGCGCACCGCCAGCACTTCGTGACGCCGGCTCAACAGGCGCAGCGGGCGCTCCCAACCGGGGGCGCACAGGAAATCGGAGATCACGAACACCAGCGAGCGCCGCCGGATGGCCCGCAGCCCCGTCTCGAGCAGCGGCGCCAGGTCGGTCAGCCCGGGTGGGGCGGCCGGCGGTTTGAGCAGCGCATCCATCAGCCACAGCACCTGCCGGCGGCCGGAACCGGGCGGGATATGCTGCAGGGGCTGCTCGCCGTCCGCAGCCGGCGCCCGCCCCCCGTACAGCAGCGCCGCCACCCGGTTGCCATGCCGGGTCAGCAAGCGCGCCAGCAGCCCGGTCAGCTCCACCAGGCGGGCGTGCTTGCCGGCGCTGTCTGTGCCAAACGCCATCGAAGGGCTCAGGTCCAGCAGGAACCAGGCGCTGATCTCCCGGTCCTCGGTATACTGGCGCACATACGGCTGATCGGTGCGGGCGGTCACGTTCCAATCGATATAGCGGATGTCATCCCCAGGCTGGTATTCGCGCAGATCGGCGAAATCGGCGCCATAGCCGTAGAACAGGCTGCGGTAATCGCCCTGCAGCTGCCCGTCCAGCCGGCGCAGCACCTGCCACTCGATGCGCTGCAGAATGCGTTCGGCGCTGCCCGCCGTGTGGGAAGAGACCGGGGTGGAAGCGGGCTGCAGATCAGACACGTTCCGAGGTCCGGCTGCGTTCGTGCAGCGGCATCACCGGGATCGGGATGCGCTCGAAAACCTTCTTCAGCAGGTCGTCGCTGGTCAGGTTATCCGACAGCGCTTCATAGGATGGCACCACCCGGTGGCGCAGCACATCCGCGGCCATGTCCAACACGTCTTCCGGCAAGGCATACCCCCGGCCGCGCACAAAGGCCAGCGCCCGGGCGGTGAGCACCAGGTTGATCGAGGCGCGCGGGCTGGCTCCAAACTGGATATACGGGACCAGTTCCTTCAGCCCAAACTCGGCCGGCCGGCGAGTGGCAGTGACCAGGCGAATGGCATATTCGATCAGCGCCGGGTCGACGTACACTTCGTTCCCAACGCGGCGCTGCAGTTCGAGCAGCTGTGCGTGGGTCAGCACCTGCTGCACCGCTTCCAGCAGGCCGGTCATGCGCTCGACGATCACAAACTCTTCGCTGGGCGACGGGTAGCCCACCAGCACCTTGAGCATAAAGCGGTCCACCTGGGCTTCCGGCAGAGCGTAGGTGCCCTCGGTCTCGATCGGGTTTTGGGTGGCCATCACCAGGAACGGCTCGGGCAGCTTGAAGGTCTCCCGCCCAATGGTCACCTGGCGCTCCTGCATCACCTCCAGCAGGGCGCTCTGCACCTTGGCCGGGGCGCGGTTGATCTCGTCGGCCAGCAGCAGGTTGGCGAACACCGGGCCCAGGGTGGTGCCGAACTCGCCCGTCTTCTGGTTGTAGATGCGCGTGCCCACCAGGTCGGCCGGCACCAGGTCGGGCGTGAACTGGATGCGCTTAAATTCGCCGCCAATCGCCTCAGCCAGGGTCTTGATCGCCATCGTCTTGGCCAGCCCAGGCGCGCCTTCGACCAGGATATGGCCGCGCGCAAGCAGCGCCACCACCAGGCGTTCGAGCAGCACATCCTGCCCGACGATGACCTTCTTCACTTCGTAGAGCACCTTCTCAACCTGGGCCCGGTGCTCAGGCTTGGGGGTCGAGTCCATTAAACCTCCGCTTGGCTTCAGTACTGTGGTGCGCCGGCCGCGCCGCCGGCGATGCTGATCGGCACGGCGAAGCCGATGCCGACGAAGAACTCCTGGTCGGTGGGGTTGAGGATGCCGATCACAATCCCGATCACCTGGCCCTGGCGGTTGAGCAGCGGCCCGCCGGAGTTGCCCGGGTTGACCGCGCTATCGATCTGGATCAGCCCGTCGATGCGCGGCAGCCCATCCCGGGCCGGGAAGGTACGGTCAAACCCGGAGATCACCCCGGCGCTGAGCGAGCCGACCAGG
>JBJSYW010000497.1:0-21473 GCA_046089985.1 Chloroflexota bacterium | reverse complement strand
TCCTGACGCACCTGCTCCAGCCGCTCGGGGGTGCAGAAGCACGGGTAGGCGTGATCGTGATCCACCAGCCATTGGGCGTGCCGGCGATAGCTCTCGGCGCGCTGGGTCTGGTAATATGGGGCGTTCGGCCCGCCGACATCCGGCCCTTCATCCCACTGGATGCCCAACCAGTGCAGGCTGTCGATCAGCTCTTGCTCGGCGCCCGGAACAAAGCGCCGCCGGTCGGTGTCTTCGATGCGCAGGATGAACCTGCCGCCAGTTTGTTTGGCCAGCAAATAATTATATAAGGCCGTCCGCCCGCTCCCCAGGTGCGTGCGCCCGGTTGGCGATGGCGCAAAGCGCACCACCACCGGCCTGGTTTGATCCATTTTTCCTCTCCTCCTCAATTCCCGCCCGGGCAGCCCCGGCCGGCCGCCTGATCCTTAGAACTCCAGCGAGCGGTGGCGCATGATCACGCTCTCCACCAACCCGATGCCCAGCAAGGTTGAAAGCAGCGACGAACCGCCGTAGCTGACAAACGGTAGCGTCAGCCCGGTAGCGGGCATCAGCTGCAAGTTGACGCCCATATTGACGATCGCCTGGAAGGCGATCATCGTAGCCACGCCATAGCAGATCAGCGCGCCAAAGGTATCCCCCGCCAGGCGCGCCGCCCGCAAGATGCGGTAAATTACAAAGCACAGCACCAGGATGACGATCACCGTGCCAATAAAACCGAACTCCTGCGCCATCGACGAGAAGATGAAGTCGGACCAGCGCACTTTCAAGAAGCGCAGCTGCACCTGCGTGCCGTGACCGTAGCCCTGACCCAGCCAGCCGCCCGAGCCAATCGAGATCAACGCCTGTTCGATGTTGTAATTGTCGCCGTGGCGGGCGTTGGGGTCGGGGAACAGGAAGGTCAGCACACGCGCGCGCTGGTATTCCTCCATTAACGGCCAGCCCAAAATCGGCGCCAGCAGCGCTCCACCGGCGAACAGCCCCAGGTGGCGCAGCTGCAGCCCCGAGACCCACAGCATCGAAGCCCACAGCACCATCATCACGATCGAGGTCGACAGGTTGGGCTGCAGCAGGATCCAGATCGTCAGTCCCATCATGTACACAAAGCTGCGCGCCACCCAGGCCAGGCTGACCAGGCGGTCTTTGTTGCGCGTGAAAAAGTCGGCCATGGTCAGGATCAGCACGATCTTGGCGATTTCGGAGGGCTGGATCAGGATCACGCCGGTATCGAACCAGCGCGCCGAACCGTACAGCGCTGCGCCGATGATGTTCAGGCCGGCCAGCAGCACGAACGCGCCGATATACATCACCCGGCTGAGCGACGACCAGAAGCGGTAGTCGATCAGGGTGACCAGGAAGATCACCACGAACCCGGCGGCGGCGAAGATGATCTGGCGGTTGACCAGGTTCAGGTCGGCCAGCTCGATGTTGCCGGCTACCGCCGAGCGGATCATGGTCACCCCAAAGATGACCAACAGGATCACGGCCCCCAAGAGCCAGAAATCAAAGTGGCGCCAGGTGGCTGCTAAGTCTTGATTGCGCATACGTCAACTTCTTTTACGCCGCACCGGACGCAGCGGGATATCGGCAATCAGGCGCTGCTCGCGTCCCTCCTGGGACATCTCAATCCGTACGGCTTCCGGGTCGATCTCGATATGACGCGAGATCACCTCGATCAATTCATCCTTCAGCATTTCCAGCGCACCGGGGGTGATGTCGGTGCGGTCGTGCACCAGCACCAGCTTCAGACGCTCTTTGGCCTGCTGAGCGCTGTGCGGGTCACGGCCCATGATGCGGTCCAGAAAGCCGGGCATGTCAAACACCTCCAGGGCGGAACAACCTGGCCAGGCGGCCCATAAAACCGCCGTCTTCTTCCATATTCAAAAACGGCACATCCTCGCCCTTCAAACGCCGGGCTATGTTGCGAAAAGCCTGACCGGCGCGGCTGCGGTTCTCCAGCGAAACCGGCGAACCACGGTTGGTGCTCATCAGCACCGTCTCATCATCCGGCACCATCCCCAGCAGCGGGATGGCGAGCAGTTCCAGCACATCCGACACGCCGAGCATATCGCCGCGGCGCACCATCTCGGGCTTGATGCGGTTGATCACCAGGCGCGCCGGGCCTTTTTCTTCGGCTTCCACCAGGCCGATAATGCGGTCGGCGTCACGCACGGCCGAGATCTCCGGGTTGGTGACCACCAGCACGATGTCTGCCGGGGCCAGGGCGTTGCGGAAGCCGCGCTCAATGCCGGCAGGCGAGTCGATCAACACCCAATCAAACTCGGATCGCAGTTCATCCACCAGGCGCACCATGTCGCTGGGCGAAACGGCGCTCTTATCACGGGTTTGGGCCGCCGGTATCAGGTACAGTTCGGGCAGGCGCTTGTCACGGATCATCGCCTGGCGGGTGCGGCAGCGTCCTTCAACCACATCGACCAGGTCGTAGACGATGCGGTTCTCCAGCCCCAGCACAACGTCCAGGTTGCGCAAGCCAATGTCGCCATCGATACACACCACCTTAGCACCCTGGTCGGCCAATGCCGCGCCCAGGTTGGCAGTGGCGGTGGTCTTGCCCACCCCGCCCTTACCGGAGGTCACAGTCACCACTTTTGCCGTCATCGTTTCTCCCTCTTCGGATCCCATGGTTCGGCCACCACCTGCCCGGCCTGCAGGCGCGCCATCTCCGGCTGCGGCTTCCCGCGCCGCTTGGGGGATACAGCAATCTGCCCGGCAATGCGAAGCTGGGTCGGCGATAGATCCAGCGCGCAGACCACGGCATCTTCGTTCCCATCGGCGCCGGCGTGCACTCCGCCGCGCAGTTTCCCCCATACCAGTACGTTCCCGGCCGCGCTGATCTCAGCGCCCGGGTTGACATCCCCAATAACCACCACGTGCCCGGCATGCTGCAGGCGGTAGCCGGAGCGCAGCGTGCGCTGCACCAGCACCGCCGTCTCACCGTGCAAAACGGTTTCCGGGGCGCGGGCGGGCGGGGCATCCGGCAGCGGCTTGGCCAGGTGGATCGACAGCCCGAAAGACTGGGCCGAGCGCTCGGTGGTGGGTGAGCTGCTGAGCACCGCCCACAGGGTCTGGCCGCGGTCGCTGATCTCGCGCGTCAGCAGGCCCAGGTCGGCCGCCTTCAGGATCAGGCTGCCCACATCCAGAGCCAGGCGCGCGCCGCGCAAAAACTCACCCTGCTGGTCGAGCTGCTCAATCAGCGCCTTATGCGCCTCGTCCCAGGTTTCGCCGGTCAGCGTGACCAGCAGTCCATCCTTGATGCCCTTGATGTGTACGCCCGCGTTCATATATTCAAGTGCTTGATTATAGCATAGCCAGGGTTAAGGACCGGTAATTTCCGGCTCGATCCCGCTGTCAATCTGCTTCATCTGGAAGAATGTCTCGATCATGCGCCTGACAATCGGCCCAGCCACCGTGGAGCCTTCGGTGCCGTTATAAACATACGCCACCACGGCGATCTCGGGGTTATCGTAGGGCGCAAAGGCCACCGTCCAGGCGTGCGCCGGCCAGTTGCCGGGGATGCAGCGGTTCTTGGCATTGGCATACTTATCGCAGTACTCGGCGGTGCCGGTCTTGCCGGCGGCGTTGTACGGATCGCTGGTGAAGATGCCCGCCAGCGTGCCCTCGGTCACCGCCAGGCGCATCCCGCGCCGCACCGTTTCAAAGACCCACGGCTGGACGGTCTTCAGGCTGCCTTCCACCGCTTCACAGCCGCGGATGGTGGTTTCGCCGTAGCTCTGGATAACCGGGTCCACGGTCAAATCCCATTTCATGACCGGTTGGAAGGGCGAGATCTGCGTTGCGCCCGCCACCGGCTGCTGTGACAGGTTGCCATCGGCGTCCCGCCAGACCGGTTGGGGGTTGCCGTTGGCGTCCAGGAAATCGTGCACCAGGGTGGGCTGCATCAGCTTGCCCTGGTTGGCGATCACCGTGGCCGAGAGCAGCACCTGGATCGGCGTAGCCAGCACATACCCCTGGCCCACGCTGATGATGTACGTATCGCCCGAGGACCAGCTCTCGGCCTGGTTGATGCGCTTCCAGGTCGGGTCGGGCACCAGCCCGCCTTCTTCGTCTGGCAGGCCCAGCCCCGGCTTGGCCCCGTAGCCCAGCGCCCGGGCGTAGGTGCCCAGGCGGCAGATGCCCAGCCCTTCCGGCACTTCGTCTTTATAGCCGCCGCCCAGCTTATAGAAATACACGTTGGATGAATTGGCCAGCCCATGCAGGAAATCAAGCTGCCCGAAGCCGGCCCGGTTCCAGTCGACAAAGGCGCGCGCCCGCCCGGGGTCGTTGGCGTAGTATTTCTCGGTCACTTCCAGCGTGCCGGGGGTCTTGATGATCTGGTCCGGGGTGACCACGCCTTCGTTGAGCGCCCCCACCCCAGTGACGATCTTGAACACCGATCCGGCCGGCAGCACGTCGCCCACGGCATGGTTCAGCAGCGGGTTGGTGGGGTCGTTGATCAGCTGGTTGTAGTAGTAGGCCGGGATCAGGCGCGCCATGCGGTTGTTCTCGTAGGTGGGGTACGAGACCATCGCCAGCACTTCCCCGGTCTTCGGCGCCATAGCGATCAGCACGCCGCTAGAATAACGCTGCTCGCCGAAGTAATCGTTCCAGTCCTTCAATTCATCGCGCAGGATCTCGTACGCCGCCTGCTGCAGGCGAGCGTCGATCGTCAAGCGCAGGCTCAGGCCCGGGCGGGCGGTCAGCGGTGGCTGGACATCGCGCAGCGACTGCCCGGCCACATCCACTTCCATCACGCGCAGCCCGTTGCGTCCAGACAGTTCGTCCTGATACTGCAGTTCCAGCCCGGCATAACCCACCTTGTCGCGGTTGGCCACCAGGCCCTTCTCCTGCACATAGTACTCCTCCAGCGAGGCGGGCACCGGTCCCAGGAAGCCGATGAACGATGACGTAAACTCGCCGGTGGGATACTCGCGGATCGGCTGAGTTTCGATCCCGATCCCCGGCCAGTCGACGCCGCTTTTCTCCTTGATGATCATCGCCACACGCTGGTCGATATCGCACTTCAACTGCACCGGGGTGTAGGGCTTGGAGGTCTCGGCATACTCGGCCACCTGCATGATGCCGTGATCCGAGATGCAGGGCACAAACGGGTTCTGCTCGTCGATGCGGTTCTTGCTGACCGGCATGCCGATCAGCGTGGAAAGCTGGCGAAAGACTTCCTGGGTCGCGCCGGGGTCATCGGGCAGCTGGGAGGCGGTGATCACCACATTATAAGAGGCCACATTCTGCGCCAGCACGACCCCATTGCGGTCATAGATCACGCCGCGTTGGGCCGGCAGGTTGATCTCGGTGGTGCTGTTCTCGGCCGCCTTGGCGAGCCAGCTGTCGTACTGCACCACCTGCAGCAGGAACAGGCGGGCGATAAAGATCGTAAAAACCAGGGCCAGCGCGCCGGCAAAGATCAGCATGCGCCAGGTTTCCAGTTCATTGCGGATGGTTGGTTGGCTGCGAGTACTCATACTTCCAATTCTTCCGGATGCAGCACAGCTGCAAGCTCAGCAAAGATGACATAAAACGGAATCGCCAGGCCGATGTTCCACAGCATGCTGGGCAGGGTGACCAGGTTGAGCGCCTGCCAGAAGGGGATCGCTGCGCCGGTGATGCGCAGTGCCGCCAGCGCGGCCAGGTTCGAGAGCATGCTGCCAAAAAAGGCAGCGATCAGCAGCGCCAGGATCGGCAGCTGCCAGACGCGCTGCTTCAACAACAGCGCCAGCCCCACAGCGGCGGCATAGCCGGCAAGGTAGACCCCGAACGGCAGCGCCGAGACATAGCTGACCAGCAGCCCACCGATCACGGTCCACTGCCAGGCAGTGCTGACCGGCTTCTGGATCGCCCAGGCCAGCAGGGCCACCAGCACCAGGTCAGGCGCGCCCTGCAGCAGCAGGGTCTGGCTGAAGATCGCCATCTGGAGCATCAGCAGCGCCGCCAGCACCGGTACGGCAATCGCCACTTTCATCGCTGCACCTGCCTAGGGCGCCGCCGGCGTGGGCACCAGCGGCCCGATATCGACCGGGCGGAAGTTGGTGATGATCAACACGATGTCCAGGCGGGTGAAATCCACCACGGGCTGCACGCTGGCGGTCTGGAACAGGTCGGTCTCTTTGCGGCGTGCGCCGGTCACCTGGCCGATCAGGATATTCGACGGGTAGTTGCCGCCCAGGCCGGATGTCAACACCAGGTCGCCGGCTTTCGGCTCGGCCGACTGCGGGATCATATCGACGGTCAGTTCGCCGGTCAGGCTGCCGATCAGCACCGCCTGCGGGGTGGACGGCTCCAGGCGCACGTTGACCGACGAGGCCGGATCGGTGATCATCTGCACACGGGCAGCCCCGGCGGTGACTGCCACGATGCGCCCCACCAGGCCCTGGGCGGTGACCACCGGCATCCCGCGCCGCACGCCGGCGTCTGAGCCGCGGTTGATAATCACATACTTGACGAACGGGCTGGGGTCGCGGCCGATCACCGAGGCGGCCACATAGCGGTTCTCGGGATGGACGCGGGCGAAATCGACCAGCGCGGAGAGCACCGAGGTCTCGGAAAGCTGCTGCTTCAGATCGATGATCTCGGCCTGCAGCTGCGACACCTCGCCCTGCAGGCGAGCGTTCTCATCGCGCAGGCGGGTGACATCCTGGGGCTGGCTGAGCAGCGACCGGATGGCGCTGTAGCGGGTGGCGATCCAGGTCTGGGCGCCGATCAGCGGGCCAAGTGCGGCCCGCGTCAGCGGCGTCAGGTAGCCCCCCAACGCCAGGGCGATCAGTCCAAGGATGATCAGGGCCAGAAAGGCCGTCTGTAACGTACGTGCGGTACTTGCTCGCATTTAGCTAACTATGCCGCGTGCTCCCTCGCTCCAAACCCACCAGTAAGCGCTTGTAAGCATCATAATTTTCCAGCACCATCCCGGCCCCGCGCGCCACGCAGCTGAGCGGGTCTTCAGCCACCCAACAGCGCACGTGCAGGTCTTCCATCAACCGGCGGTCCAGCGACTGCAGCAGCGAACCGCCGCCCGCCAGGCAAATGCCCGACTCCATCAGATCGGCGATGATCTCGGCCGGGGCCTCGTCCAGGGCGTCTTTGATCGTATCGATAATCGTTTGCAGCGACCCGGCGATGGCCTCACGCACTTCGACGGAGGAGATTTCCACCGCTTCCGGCAGGCCGGTGATCAGGTTGCGGCCGCGCACCAGCATGGTCTTCTCTTCCTGCAGGTGATAGGCCGAGCCAATGTTCATCTTCGCCTGCTCGGCCATGCGCTCGCCGATCAGCAGGTTGTACTTATTGCGCACATACTGGGCGATATCCTGGTCCAGCTCGTCGCCGGCGACCCGCAGCGAGCGTGACACGACGATGCCCCCCATCGACATCACCGCCACTTCAGAGGTGCCGCCGCCGATATCGACGATCATGCTGCCGCGCACTTCGCTCACCGGCAAGCCGGCGCCCAGCGCCGCCGCCACCGGCTCTTCGATCAGCCCGACCTCGCGCGCCCCGGCCGACATGGCTGCGTCATACACGGCGCGCTTTTCGACCTCGGTCACGCCGGACGGGATGCCGACGATCACCCGCGGGCGCGGCACCGGCACGATGCTCTGCTCGTGGGCTTTGCCGATGAAGTACTCCAGCATGGCCTGGGTGATCTCGAACTCAGAGATCACGCCGTCGCGCAGCGGGCGCACCGCCACCACGTTAGCCGGCGTGCGGCCGACCATCTCGCGCGCCTCTGCGCCGATCGCCAGCGGCTCGCGGGTGCGCTTGTTGATTGCAACCCAAGACGGCTCGTTAATGGTAATGCCCTTGCCGCGCACGTTGACCAACGTGTTGGCGGTTCCCAGGTCAATCCCAATATCGAGCGAGAAAAATCCTAGCAGCCAGTCGAGCGGTTTAAAGGCCACCCAGTTCTCCCCAGCCGCGCATCCGCGGCGGCTTGCAGCGTCCAATTGCAATCCGGTACATAGGCGGTTGGATTATACCAGAGAACCCGCAGCCGTCTATCGCGCTTGCGCAATCGCGAACAAAGCGTTAAGAAATTGAGAGGCAAATCATAATCCAGGGATCAGCCTGCGAACCGAAAAAAATTTCTCACGTATAATTGACCTGTGATGCGCACGCCTCATCGATTGATCCTGATCCTGCTGCTTGGGCTGCTGTGGCTGGCTGCTGCCCCGATCGCCCGGGCAGCTGCCCCGACGCCTACCCCCACGCCGCGCCCGGCGGCGGCGGGTGCGGCTACCCCGGCGGCCAGCCCTACCCCCGCGCCGACCGCCACGCGCCTGCCAGACATCACCCCGCCCGCGCCGTCCCCGCCGGCCGGTTTTGTGCTGGTGGATGTCGGCTACGGCGTGGCGCTGTACCGCAAGGACTATCCCAATGGCAGCCCGGATTTTATCCAGGTGGTTGACCTGGGCCGCGGCGCCCGGCTGGAGCTGATGCACGGCCCGCTGCAGCAGCCGCGCCCCGACAAGGGCAGCTTTGGCGGTCCGGACCCCAGCATGAACTCGCCGGCCCTGTCCACGTTCTGGAGCCAGTTGAAAAGCGCAGACCCGGGGGCCTTCTGCGTGGCCAACGGCGGTTTCTTCTACATGCCTGAATACCCCACCCGGCTGGCCTTCCCGCTCAAGGTGAACGGGCAAATCATCACCGAAGGTTGGGGCAAAGACACCTACCTGGGCGAGCACCAGATCCTGGAGCTGTGGGATGACCACGCTGAGGTCGAAGCGCTGAACCAGTTCAACCTGTATGGCTCCGGCGCGCCCGACATCCTGGGCGGGCTGACCGAACATGCCAACAAGCGCGCCAAATTCGCCGTGGGGCGCACCTTCGTCGGGCTGCTCGACCACGACGGCGACGGCCTGCAGGAAACGGTGCTGCTGCTGACCACGCGCACCGCCACCCAGGCAGCGGCGGCGGCGGCGCTGCGCGAGTTCGGCGCGGCGCAGGTGATGATGCTGGACGGCGGCGGGTCGACCCAGCTGCTGTGCAAGAGCGGCTACCACATCCAGTCGGACCGGCCGGTGCCGCAGGCGGTGGGCGTGGTGGCGGGCCGCCCGCCGGCGGTGCAGATCGAGCTGGTCGATGCGCCGGGCTGGACGGTGCTGGCAGAAGGCCAGAGCTACCCGCTGCAGGTCGAGATCCGCAACAGCGGCCTGGTGACCTGGACGGCCGAGACCGCCGAGGTGGTGATCAAACCGGGACCGCTGGGCGTAGCCTATACGCTGCCGGTGGAAGGCAGTGTGCCGCCCGGGACGCAGGCGGTGTTCAGCGATACGCTGACCGCCTACCGGCGGGCTGGGATCTACCCGGTCGAGATCGAGTGGGGCATCGTCTACCAGGGCAAGCTGTACCCTGGGCCGCAGTTGAACAGCTGGGCGGTGGTGCTGCCGGAAGCGCTGCAGGCGCAGCGCCCGGCGCTGCAGGCCGAGCTGCAGGGCTGGCTGAGCGAGCCGCCGGAGCGCATCGAGCAGCGCATCGACGCCTGGGTCAACGCCCGCCTGGCGACGCCTCAGCCAATGCAGGTGCAGGAAGCGCAGCCGGCGGCGGCGGCAGACGAAGGCGGCGGTTTCCGCAGCTCCGACGTGCTGTGGGTGCCGCTGCTGATGCTGCCAATCGTGGTGCTGCTGGGGGTGATCATCGCCCGGCGCAGCCGTTGACCAGGCGCGCCGATCCCTGTGCGCGCTGCGCCCCGGCGGTGCTATAATTCAATGAATGAGCCAGGAACGAGGCCCGAATGCAGTGTCCACACTGTAAGCAGGAGCACGCCGACGATACGCGCGTCTGCCCGGCCACGAACCGCCCGATCGGGCATTGGGTGGTGTGCCCGAAGTGCGGCTACGCCTCGCGACCGGGCGCCCGCCACTGCGCCGGCTGCGGCGGCGCACTGCCCCGCCAGGCGCCCGCCCCCCAGCCCGGCGCAGCGCCCGCACAGCCGCCGGCCTACACTCAGGCAGACAGCGCCGCCCGCCCCGAGCCCGCTGACACGGGTGGAGCAGAAGACAGCCGTCTGCAAGACGACCTGGACGGCGGAGCTGCTGCGCCGCTGGCGCTGGATGGCCCGCTGCGCAAGCCGGCAGCCGCTGCCCCGCCGGTGATCTTGGAGAACGCCGCCGCCTGGAGCGCCATCCCCACCTCGCCGCGCCCGGAAGATGACGCAGACGGAGCGCTGCGCCGTCCGCTGGTGCAACCGATCCTGCTGGGGCTGGCGGCGCTGCTGCTGCTGGTGACCCTGTTCCAGGTCTGGCGCGCCGGTCGCAGCTCACCGCCCGAGCCGCAGCCCGCTGCGGCTCTGCCCGGCGCCTCGACCGCGCTTCCCTCGCCCCCCAGCCACACCCCACCTGCGGCGCTCCCCCGGCTGACCCAGACGCCGGCTGCCGCGCCGGGCGGCGCAGCCACCCACGCGCCAACCGGCGCGCCGCCAGATCTCGCACACACGGCGACATCCATCACCGCCGCTGCGTCTCCCAGCCCGCTTGCCGCCCTCCCCAGCGCCACGCCCGCGCCGGCCGCGCCGGACTACCGGCTGGCGTTTGTCTCCAACCGGGATGCACAGCAGCAGGTCTATTTGCTCGACCCGAGCGCCCCAACCGAATGGCTGGCTGTCCCGCTGCCCGCCGATTACGAGAGCGCCGGCTGGCCCAGCTTCTGCGGCGAGCAGGTGGCCTTCGAGGTCGAAGACCGGCAGCTCAACCTGCCGCGCTGGATCTACCTGTTCCAGCCGCCAACCGGCGAGCTGGAACGGCTGGCGTTTGCCGGGCAAGAGCCCGAGCGCGCCTACAGCCCGGGCTGCTCGCCCAGCGGGGCTTTCATGACCGTCTCAACCATGCTTAACAACCGCTGGTCGCTCAGCCTGCTCGAGCGCAGCACCGGCGAAGTACGCTACCAGACCCCCGGCGCGGCCTACGCCCAGTTCGGCTTCGCCAGTTGGACCGTCGCCGAGGACCGCTTCGCCTGGCTGGGCATCAAGGGCAACGGCCTGTTTGATATCAACCTGACCGTGCTGCAAGACAGCAGTGGGCAGACCCGCCGGGTGCTGGAGGGGAAACACCCCGCCATCTCGCCGGATGGCAGCCGCCTGGCATATTTCTGCGGCAACCTGTCGTACCTGTGCATCGCCGGCTGGCCGTCCGGCGACCTGCTGGTGCAGATGCCGGTCAGCTATTTCAAGCAGATCAATAAGAAAGACGTACCGGCCAGCGCGGCCTGGTCGGCCGATGGGCAGTGGGTATACTTCTCATCTTCACTGACCGGCAACTGGGACATCTACCGGATGCATCCGGATGGCAGCCAGGTGCAGAACCTGACCGAGGGGTCGCAAGCCGATGAATGGATGCCGGCGGCGCGCTAGCCGGCAGCAGGCGAGGGAACGATGGACGACCTATCCGGAAAAACCCTGGTACAGCGCTTTCGCCTGGACGCCCTGGAACGCCAGGACCACTTGGGCGACGAATACCGCAGTTGGGACCTGAAGCGCAGCCTGCCGCTGTCGATCAAGGTGCTGCGCGCCAGCCTGCCCTACGATCCGGCCCTGCTCAGCTTCCAGCAGGGCGCGATCACGCTGCAGTCGCTGAGCCACCCGCACATCGTACCCTTCTACGGGTTGTTCCAGGACGGCAGCCTGTCGTTCATGGTCGAACGCTATGTAGAGGGCTACCCGCTGCACGAGCACCTGCTGGAGCGCGCCGGGCGGCCGGTCGAGGCCGGTGAAGCGCTGACCTATCTGAAGGCGCTCAGCCAGGCTCTCGCCTATGCGCATGGGTTCGGGCTGGTGCACTGTTCCGTCAACCCAAACAATATCTGGCTCGAATACTCGGGCAACATCCAGCTGGGCGGGTTCGGCTTCGCCCGCGGCATCGACAGCCACACCTCTGCCAGCGGCATCGCCGGGCCGCCGGTCTACCTGGCCCCCGAAATGCTGGAACGCCGCCAGGTCTCTCCCGCCACCGATATCTACGGCCTGGGCCTGACGCTCTTCGAGCTGCTCACCGGGCAGCATCCCTTCCTGGGTCCGCTGCGTCGCACCGTGGATCCGGCGGAGGCCGAGAAGCTGGGCAACGCCCACCTGAACCAGCCCCCGCCTTCACTGCGCAGCCTGAACCCGCAGGTTCCCACCGGGCTGGAACAGGTGGCGCTGACCGCCCTGGCCAAGCAGCCGCGCGAGCGCTATCAAAGCCCGCAGGAGATGCTCGAGATCGCCTGCGCCCTGTTGGAACTGGCTCCGGAATCCGTGCCCGACCGCTTTGGCGAGGGGCGCTCCATTTCCACCCTGATCGGCAGCCGGCGCGAGCTGGGACTGCCGCCGGTCATCTCGCCGGCCGCGCCAACCCCGGCCCAGCCGCCCGCCGCCGCGCCTGCGCCGGCTTACGTGCAGCCCGGTCTACCCCCGGGAGGTCCGGATGCCTACCCGGCATCCCAGCGGGCGCCGGGCGGCTATCCGGCCACGCAGGTCGTGCCCGGCGGTGCTGCGCCTCCGCAGCCTCCGCAGCGGGCAGCCGCGGCGTACCCGGCCACTCAGGCCGCCCCCGCCGGGTATGCCGCTGCCCAGGCTGCGCCGGGCGGCTATCCAGCCACCCAGACCATGCCTGGCGCGGGCCGCCCGGCCGGTGCGCCGCCATCGCGCACGATTAGCGCCGGCGGAGCGGACGCCGTCCGCCCGGGTCGCCCGGGGCGCTCACGCTGGCTGCCGGCGCTGGTCATCGCGGCCGGGCTGGGCTGCCTGCTGCTCTCCGGAGCAATCATCGCCGCCATCGCCGGCGGGTACATCACCTTTGGCGACCTGCCCACCGCCACGCCGCTGCCCACCAACCCGGCTCCAGCAATCCAACCCACCAACCCACCGCCGGCCAGCGCCACGCTGCCGCCGCGCCCATCACAGGGCGCGCTCTCCACCAACACCCCGCCGCCCACAGCCCCTCCCCAACCCAGCCCAACCCGCGCCCCCAGCGACACCCCGCCGCCTTCGCCCACCCGCCCGCCGACGCGCACGCCTGCGCCAAGCAGCTTCACGGTCACCATCCGCAACAACCTGAACTTCCCGGTGTATGCCTTCCGCGACGGCGTGCTGATGGGCAGCAGCGCCATCCCGGCGCACATGTACATCTATTACCGCAGCATCCCGCCCGGCCGGCACAGCTTCACCGTCTGCCAGACGCCCAGCGGGCAGATCTGCCAGGACACCCGCCAGGTGGACGTGCAGGCTGATCTGACGATCAGCTTCCCATAATTTCCCCAAACGCATCGCTCCCGGCAGCCGCCTGGCTGCCGGGAGCGATGCTTGCTCTGCAGAGGCCGGCCGCGCGCTACGGCGCGCTGCGGCGGATAAACTCGCCCAGGTCGGCTTTCAGCTTCTCCAGCGAAGGCTGGTGCACGTACATCATGTGCCCGGCTTCGTAGTAGGCCATGCTGATGTTCGGGCGCACCTGCGGGTCCAGCCCCAGGCGGTTGAAGGTGTACTCGGTGGCGAAATACGGGGTCGCCAGGTCATAATACCCATTGGCCACAAAGACCTTCAGGAACGGGTTCTGCATGATCGCCTGGCGCAGGGTCTCGCCCACATCGACATACTTATTCTCGTGCTCGCTGTAGTTCCACGGCCAGACCTTGGGGTTCAGCACTTCGTAGGGCAGGTCGGTCTCAAACTTCAAGCTGCCGCGCACGTACTGGTAGAAGGCCGCCGTGTACGGCCCCATAATGGCCGACATCGACGGATCGTGTTCGAATGTCTCGCCGGCGGCGTCCCGGTCGAAACCGGTGAAGCGGCTGTCCAGGCGGCCGACGGTGCGGTGCTCGGCGCGCAGCAGTTCCTTGAAGAAGCGCATATCCTTGATGCGCAGATCGGCGCGCTGCAGGAAGTCCTCCGACAGCCCGGTGAAGTGGGCCAGCCGGCGGGCCAGCGCGGCGCGTGCTTCAGCGCCCAGGGCCGCGCCCTTCATCATCGACACCAGGTACTCGTTGTAGACGAAGGCTTCCACCTGGTCGAGCACCTGGCGCAGCGGCAGCTGTTGCAGTTCAGGCGGCAGCCGGCGGTGATACCAGGCAGTGGCGGTATAGGTGGGCAGGAACAGGATGTAGGGCAGATCGTTGTTGGCGTCGAACTCCAGCGTGCCAAAGTTCAGCACCGCCGAGATCAGCATCAGCCCATTCAGGAACAGCCCGTGGCGTTCCTGCAGGTACCCCGCCAGGCCGGAGGCGCGCGTGGTGCCATAGCTCTCGCCGATCAGGAACTTGGGCGAGCCCCAGCGCTGGGTGCGGGTGGTGTACAGGCGGATGAAGTCGCCCACCGACTCGATGTCCTTCTTAAAGCCGTGGAACTCGCGCGCTTTTTCACCGGTCACCGCCCGGCTGTAGCCGGTGCTGACCGGGTCGATAAACACCAGATCGGTCAGGTCGAGGATCGAAAACGGGTTGTTTTCCAGCTGCCAGGGCGGCGGCAGCAGCGCCCCGGCGTCGCCCATCACCACCCGGCGCGGGCCGAGCGTGCCCAGGTGCAGCCAGACCGACGATGACCCCGGGCCGCCGTTGAATGAGAAGGTTAGCGGGCGGTGCGAAAGGTCGTCCACCCCGTCACGCGTGTAGGCAGTGAAGAAGACCGTCGCCTTGGGTTTTGCGCCTTCGGCCTGGCCTTCCTTCTCGCCTTTGCCTTCGGTCTCTTCTTTCAGCACCAGCGTCCCGCAGGTGACCGTGTAAGCGATCTCCTGCCCGTCGATCAGCGCAGTGTGCTGGGTCACCACCAGCTCGTCCTTCGGTTCGGGCGGAACGGTGGGCTCTTTTTGGGGTTCGGTTGTCTCGCTCATCATGCTCCTTGGGTTATCCAACCAGGCCGTAGGCCTTCCCGACCTGTTCGAAGATCTCCATCACACAGTCGAGCTGTTCGTCGGTGTGGGTAGCCATGTAGGATGTGCGCAGCAGTTCCATGCCCTGCGGCACCGCCGGGCTGATCACCGGGTTGACAAACACCCCCGCCTCGAACAGCGCCTTCCAGACGAAAAGCGTTTTCATTGTATCACCGATCAAAATCGGAATGATGGGGGTCTGCGAATGCAGCGTGTTGAAACCCAGGGCGTGGTAGCGCCGGCGCATCTGCTCGCCGATCTCCATCACCCGCGCCACGCGCTGCGGCTCGCTGCGCATCACCTCCAGCGCGGCCAGCGCCGCGGCGGCATTGGCGGGCGGGATGCTGGCGCTGAAGATCAGCGAGCGGGCGTGATGCTTGATATAGTGGATCACATCCGCGTCGCCGGCGATAAACCCGCCCAGCGAGGCGAAGGATTTGCTAAAGGTAGACATGATCAGGTCCACATCGTCGGTCATGTTGAAGTGCGCGGCGGTGCCGCGCCCGCCGCCCAGCACGCCCATTGCGTGGGCGTCATCCACCATCAGGCGCGCGCCATACTTCTTGCACACCGGCACGATCTCGGGCAGCGGGGCGATATCGCCGCCCATGCTGTACAGCCCGTCGATCACCACCAGGCGGCCCTTGTGCTCGGGGATGCTCGCCAGAACGCGCTCCAGGTCGGCCATATCGTTGTGGCGGAAACGCTTGGTTTCCCCCCAGGCCAGCCGTGCGCCGTCAACGATGCTGGCGTGGTCGTCCTTGTCCAGCACCACCACGTCGCCGCGCCCCACCAGGGCGCTGATCGCCCCCAGGTTGACCTGCATGCCGGTCGAGAAGACCAGGGCGGCCTGCTTGCCGACCCACTCGGCCAGTTCGTGCTCAAGCTGCTCGTGCATTTCAAGCGTACCGTTCAGGAAGCGCGAACCGGTGCAGCTGGTACCATACTTGCGAATCGCCTCCTCGGCAGCGGCGCGCACGCGCGGGTGAGTGGTCAGACCCAGGTAGTTGTTCGAGCCGCACATGATCAAGCGCCGCCCGTGGAAATCGGCTTGCGTGCCTTCGTTGCCGGTCAGGGGGATGAAATACGGATAATATCCGGAAGCGATGGCTTCTTTCGCATCGGTAAATTCGGCGCACTTCGCAAAAATATCCATTGGTCTCACCTCTTATGATCCATTATTCTCAGCCGCGGCCCGCTTCCTGGCCCGGGCCAGCAGCAGGTCTAACACATGATAGCGGCGCGAACCCACCGCGCCTTCCAGGTACAGCAGCAGCCGCGAGCCAAAATCGCTGGTGATTTCGTAGCGCCCACGGCGGATGCTGCTCAGGATTGCCGCCGCCACTGCCTCGGCCGAAACCACGCCAAGCTCGGGCAGCAGGTATTTCAACTCGGGCGGTTTATGCAGGTTCTCCTCGGCCAACCCGGGGGTGTCGGTATCCGGCGGATAAACCAGATGGACCTGAATGCCATAGGCTTTCAGTTCCAGGCGCAGGGCATCGGTAAAGCCGCGCACGGCGAACTTGGAGCCGGAATAGGCGCTGTAACCGATCACGCTGATGCGTGACGCCACCGAGCCAACGTTGACAATCACCCCAGCGCACTGGTCCATCAGGCAGGGCAGGGCAGCCTTGGTGGTGTAAACCGTGCCGAAATAGTTGATATCCATCATCCAGTGGAACTGCTCCAGGCTGAGCGATTGGACATAGCCCGGGCGCACAACGCCGGCGCAGTTGATCAACAGGTCGATACGACCGGCGCTCTCAATCACCTGGCTGACCACCCGCTGCGCCTGGTCCGGGTCGCTGACATCCGCCGCCAGCAACTGCGGGGGGGCGCTCCCAGCCGAGAAGGCCGCCGCGGCCTGGGCCAGGCGCTCCTCATCGCGGCCAACAATAAACACCCGGGCGTCCTGCGCTGCCAGCCGCCTGGCGACAGCCAGGCCGATCCCGCTGGAGCCGCCCGTGATCAAGGCGACTTTTTGGTTGAAATTCACGGAATTCCCTCGATGCAAGCAAAAAGTTGAAAAGTATTCTACCAGAGGAAGAGATTAATGTATAATGAATTCGAGGGTTGTTCAAACCAATGCCGAACGACCGTCGGCTTGCTGTGATTATTGGATCGCGACCATCAAGGGGCCCCACGGAGTTAAAAATGAACCGCATGTCAAAAGCAGTGACGGCGCTGTGCCTCACGCTCTTATTGTCTTTGCTGGCAGCCTCGCTGCCGCAGCCCGGCCTGGCAGCCGGGCCAGGGGTGCTCGGGCGGCACTGCCGCTGGGTGTATGAATACGAAGCGGGCATCCCGCTCTCGGTGATTGCGCGCTGGTTCGGGGTCAGCCTGCAGTCGCTGCAGGCCGCCAACCCCTGGCTGAAAGGCCACCGCCCGGCTGAGGGCGACCTGCTGTGCATCCCGCAGCCGGGCTTTAGCATCCTGTACCCCAAGGCCGTCCTGCAGGCGCAGGTGCGCCTGGGCCGGGTGACGGTGTGGGGCGAACACTTCCCGGTGCGCGCCAGCTACTTTGTGCGCATTCGCGCCTACCGGGACGGCTCATGGAAGCGCCTGGGGCTGCTGCGCCCATCCGAAGACGGCGAGATTTACCGTCATTACAAACTGCCCAAGTCGCTGCTCGAAGAGAAGCGCTTCGAAGTGTGCCTGAAGGAAACCCGGCGCAATTACGTCGTCTGCACCATCGTCGACAACCGCTGGCTGGGAAATCAGTGAAGGCGGGTGTCGATCTGGTAAGGCACTTCGACGATCACCACGTTGGGATGCAGCGCCAACGACTTGCGCAGCCAGTCGGCGGTGTTGGCGTGCAAGAAACCGTTCACCAGCCCCTTTGAGACAAAGCGCGGCACCACCACCGTGATCACCTCGTTCGGCTGGCAGGTTTTTGCCACCCGGTCGATATATTCCACCATCGGCTCCAGCAGCAGGCGGAAGGGCGAGTCCAGGATCACCAGGCGGTTACCTTCGCCCCACAGGTCCCACTTCTGGCGCACCTTCTCGGCCTCGCCCGGGTCAATGCTGACGTGCAGGGCGGTAATATCATCCGAGATCGACTTGGCAAAGTTCAACGCGTGGACCGCGCCGCGGTGCACCGAAGAGACCGGGATGATCACGCGGTGGCGCTGGATGCCGCGCGGCGTGCCAAAGCCCTCCAGGGTCAGGTTGCGGGCCAGGTTGCGGTAATGGCGGTGGATGAATGTGAACACAATTACCAGCGTGGGGGTGATGATCAACACGATATACGCGCCGTCGGCGAACTTGGTCACGGCGAAGACCATCGCCACCACCGCAGTGCACAGCGCCCCAAACCCGTTGATGACCATCTTCAGCAGCCAGCGCGGGTCGTAGTGCAGCACCGAGCCGCGCTCGGTGAGCGTTTCGCCCGGCTTTAAACGCCCGGACTTCCACCAGCGATGCGCCATGCCAATCTGTGACAGGGTGAACGAGAGGAACACGCCGATGGCATACAGCGGGATCAGCAGCGTCACCCGCGCCTGGAAGAGGAAGATCAGCAGGCTGGCGATCATCGCCAGGGCCACGATGCCGCGCGAGTAGACCAGCCGGCTGCCACGGAAGGTGAACTGCTTGGGCAGGTAACCGTCGGCGGCGTGCAGCGCGCTCAGGCGAGGGAAGTCGGCGAAGGCGGTATTGGCTGCCATGATCAGGATGACGGTGGTGCCGCCGATCGCCAGCAGGTAGAGCAGGCCGCGCCCGCCAAAGGCGGTGCGGGCCAGCTGCGATATGACCGTCTCAGACTCAGACGGGACCGCGTGGATCTGCCCGCTCAGGAAGGTGATCGACAGGAACAGCACCCCCAGGATCAGCGACATCCAGATCAGGGTCACCCCGGCATTGCGGCTGCGCGGCTCGCGAAAGGCGGTGATGCCGTTCGAGATCGCCTCCACCCCGGTCAGGGCGGTGGTGCCGCTGGAGAAAGCGTGCAGCAGCAGGAACAGGCTGATCGGATGCAGCGTGTGCAGCATCTCGATCTCTGGCGGGTCGACCACCTGCCCCAGCGAGCCGGTCAGCCAGCGGATAAACCCGACCACCACGGTGACCAGCATCATGCCGATGAAGAAATAGGTGGGCAGGGCGAAGACCGAGCCCGACTCTTTGACGCCGCGCAGGTTGATCAACATGATCAGCAGCACCATCGTGATGGCGATCCACACCCGCACATCGTACAGGGACGGGAAAGCCGAGACCAGCTGCGCCACGCCGGAGGAGATCGAAACCGCCACGGTCAGGATGTAATCGGTCAGCAGCGCCGCGCCGGCAATCTGGGCGAACAGCTCGCCCAGGTTATCGCGCGCCACAATGTACGCGCCGCCGCCGCTGGGATAGGCGTGCACGGTCTGTTCGTACGAAATGGTGACGATCGCCAGCAGGGTGACGATGGCGATCGAGATCGGAAAGGCATATCCCAGCGCGGCGGTGCCGGCTGCCGCCAGAATCACCAGGATTTCCTGGGTGGCGTAGGCGGTGGATGAGAGCGCGTCGGAGGCGAAGACCGCCAGCCCTACGGCTTTGCCGATCGTCTGGTGCGGGGCGTCGGCAGTCGCCAGCGGTTTCCCCACCAGCCAGGTGCTAACCGATGGACCCGGTTGATATTGGGAATCGCGGTCAAATACACCGGAGCCAAGCGGATATTCGCTGTTGGGGTCTTCTGGATGGGCCATATCGGGAGTCCTCTCTCAGATCAATTCTACCAGTTGTTCGACGCGCTGCTCATAAGCCGCCATCAATCGCGCTGTCCAGGGCCCCGGGCAGGCTGGGCCGATCTGCCACTCGTCAAACTGGCGCACCGGCAGCACCCCGCGGCTGGCGCTGGTGATGAAGGCTTCGGTAATCAACGGCACAGCCTGCAGCGGAAGCGGCTGCAGCGCCACCGGCAGGCCCAGTTCGCCGGCGCAGGCCAGGGTGACCTGGCGAGTGATGCCGGACAACACCCCCTGCTCGGCGGTCCACAGCACGCCGTCGCGCACGGCGAAGAAGTTACTGGTCAACCCTTCCAGCAAACAGCCGTCTGCATCCACCATCACCGCCTCGTTGACCTCCGCCGGCAGCGCCCGGCGCACCGGGCCGGAGCTTTCGATAAAGCGGGTCAGCTTGGCCTTGGGCAGCCGGCGTTCCAACTCGGTGTGCACCACGCGCACCCCGTGCGCGTAGGCCGGGCGCGGCAGCAGGCGCAGCGGTTCGCTGGACAGGTAGACCGTCCCCAGCTGGGCCTCCAGGTCGATGGTGATGCGCAGGCGGCGGTCAGGCGGCGCGCCGGCGGGCACGCCGGGCGGCAGGCCGGCAGCCAGCGCCAGGCGCAGACCGGCGCGGATGCGCTCCGGATCCAGGTCCAGCGGGTGACCGGCGAGGCGGGCGGTCTCAGCCAGCCGGGCCAGGTGATCGGGCAGCGCCAGCGCTTTGAGCCCGGCGAAAGTGCGCAAGGTCGTATACGCGCCGCCCGGCAGCCAGCGCGACAGCGCGTCAAGCGAGGCCAACGCCTCAGCCGGCGCCTGGAGCGGGATCAGGTCCACCGGCGCTGGGTCTTGGGTCAGTTTCCAACACAGCAGGTTCATCAGCTTATGATCGGGTAGCACGGCTCAGTGCGCGTGCTGGGGTGATAATGGACATAGACTTTTCGCACCAGGTCCATGCGTTCATAGATCAGGTTCTCAACCTGAGTGGAAATGCAGTCGCCGGCGGCTACACTCAGCGAGCCGTCGATGCCGATGGTCAGGTTCACCACCAGGTAGGGACCAAACCGGTGGGTGTGGATCTCCTCGATGCACTCGATCTCTTCCACCCGTTCCAGCAGGCCGGTGATCTCGCGGTGCAGCTCGCTGCCCGGCACGGCGTCCATCAAGTCGGCGGAAGACTGGCGCAGGATCTCGACCCCGGTGCGGAAAATCAGCAGCGCCACCAGCGCCCCGACCATGGGATCAACCCACGGGTAACCCTGCCGCCCAAGGAAGATACCCAGCGCAGCCGCCGAGGCCGACATCACATCGTTGCGGTGATCGTAGGCCAGCGCCCCGACCGCCGGGCTGCCAGACTCGCGCCCCAGCTTGCGGGTGAACCAGGTCAGGTACAGCTTAACCGCCACCGTGCCCAGGGCGATCCACAACGCAGCCGCGCGGGCGCCCTGCGACTGGGCCTGCCCAGCCCACAGGTCGAAGACGGCGTTGATCGCATCCCAGAAGACCGCCACGCCGGTGGTCATGATGAACGCCCCTACCACCAACGAGGAGATGCTCTCCAACTGGCTGTGCCCGTAGGGGTGCACTTCATCGGCCGGTTTGCGCGCCATGCGCATGAACACCCACACCACCAGGTAATAGGCCACATCCGAGGTGCTGTTGATGCCTTCCGCAAGCAGCGCCGGGCTGTGGCCCAGGATGCCCACGGTGGTCTTTAGCCCAGCCAGCAGCACGTTGATTACCAGGCCCAGGTTAACGGCTAACTGGCTGCGCCGGTGGCGGCGCTCGGTCTCTTCTTTCGTATGCATCCGGCTGTCTTGCAAATCCACAAACTGGTTCACACTCTGAATCCTCGACCCCAAATTATACCTGTTAAATATAAACTGGTTGGCGGCTCGACCGCCAACCAGCCCTGCAGCAT
>JBJSYW010000496.1:0-2695 GCA_046089985.1 Chloroflexota bacterium | reverse complement strand
GGAGGTTTTGATATACGAGCGCTCGCCGTACTCCTTAGAGGCGGTGAACCCGCCCACGTCGCCGCGCGTCAGCGTAATCGTCTCGCCGCCGATCCCCGGGTAACCCAGGATCAGCAGCGGCTGGCCCAGCTCCAGAGCGTTCGAGTCGCCCAGCGGCACCGGGGTCAAATTGTACTCGGCCAGGTTGACCGGCCGGTAGCGCAGGTTGGTGGTGATGCGCATCACCGTCAGGTCCAGGTCCTTATCCACCACCAGCGGCTCGGCGTAAAACAGGTCTTCCGGCGGCTGGTCCGGCTCGGTGGTGATGCCCACCACCCACACGTCCGGCTCAAACCCCATCACCGGCGTGACCAGGTGCGCGTTGGTCAGGATCAGCCCATCGCTGGAGATCAGCGTGCCCGAGCTGCGCCACAGCTCGCGCAGGTAGCTGGAGTGCTTGACCTTCGCCACCAGCCGCACCACCCCGCCATACGGCGCCTTGACCGGGGTTGCGGTGGGAACCAGCGGCTCGAAGGTGGCGGTGGGCATGGGCGGCAGGGTCGCCGTGGGGGTGAAGGTGGGGATCACCGCCACCGGCATTTCAAAGGTCAGCCGGAAGCCGGTGCCGGCCTGGCGCTCGCCTGCCACCACGGTCACATCGCCCACCAGGTCGTCTTCCAGGAACGGTACCAGCAGCAGCGAGAACTGCTGCTCGGCCCCGGGCGCCAGCAGGTAGCCGATGCGGTATCCGGTGCTGTCTTGGTATTGGCTGTAGGATAGGCTGCCCGGCACGATCGAAACCACCGATGCCGCCTCAACCAGGCGGTTGGGCAGGCGGATCTCGTCCACGGTCAGGAATTCACCGGTGTCGTTCTGCACCGTCACCACCAGGTGCATCTCCTGTCCCAGCCAACCCACCGGGTCGGCCTGGATATACACGCGCAGCTGCCCACCCGAGGCGGCGAGCAGCCCCTGCTCGCTCAACACCAGGTAGGCGGCCGCGCCGACCAGGAGCAGCGTGAACAGCGCCATTCCCGCCAGCATTATGGTTGTCAGACGGCTTTTTTTCATGGTGGGTAAATTATAATACCTATAAGCGACTATGAAAATCATTCGTTCTCACCGTAAATCGATCGCCCTGGTCATCGAAGCCGATGGCAGCCTGACTGTGCGCGCCCCGCAGCGCACTCCCCGGGCCGAGATTGAACGCCTGGTGCAAGAAAAGGCCGCCTGGATCGCCGAAAAACAGGCCCAGGCGCGCAGCCTGCCGCCGCTGCTGGGGCGCTTTGCCCCGGGCGAGCGCCTGCCCTTCCTGGGTGAGCTGCACCCGCTGGAGCTGGTGGAGCGCCCCGGGCCGGCCCTGGCCCTGGAAGATGGGCGCTTCCGCCTGCGCAAGGAGGCCGCGCCGCAGGCGGCGCGGGTCTTCGAAGACTGGTACCGCGCCCAGGCCCGCCGGCTGCTGGGCGACCGCACCGCCCAACTGGCCCAGCGCCACGGCTTTCACTACACCGGCCTGCGCATCAGCGGGGCGCGCACCCGCTGGGGGTCGTGCAGCGGGCGCGGCGGACTGAGCTTCTCCTGGCGCCTGGTGCTGGCCCCGCCCGCCGCCATCGACTACGTGATCCTGCACGAGCTGGTACACCTGGATGTGCGCGACCATTCGGCGCGCTTCTGGGCCCGCGTCGCCCAACTCGACCCTGGCTATGCGAAGCAGCGTGACTGGCTCAAAACCCACGGGCGCTCTCTGATGGCCTGACCCGCCCAACCCTGCCCCCTTAGGAGATCCCTCATGCCCTTCTTCTCTGCCCGCGCCTCCCTGGCTGCCCTGCTGTGCCTGGCTTTCCTGGCTGCCGCCTGCAACCTGCCCACCGGCCGGCCCGCCAATCCGCCCATCGATACCCCCGCCGCTGCCACGGTGATCGCCCCGCTGCCGCCCACCGCCGGGCCAACCCCCACTGCCTTCGTCCCGCCCACCGAGGCCCCCGCGGCCGCACCCGCCGCCACCCTCTCCGCCGCCACCGCCGCCCCGCTCCCCGCCGGCCCCGGCGGCCCGGCCCTGGCCTTCCTGCACGACCGCAACCTGTGGATCATGGAACAGCCCGGCGCGCAGCCGCACGCCATCACCCAGCGCGGCGACATCTCCAGCCTGGCCTGGGCGCCGGATGGCAGTCGCCTGGCCGCCGCCGCCGGCCCCAGCCTGTGCTTCTTCCTGCCCGACGGCAGCCCCGCTGGCAGCTGCATCGACCTGGGCCTGGACCCGGCCCAGGCTTCCATCGAACGCCGCCTGGTCTGGTCGCCGGATGGGAAATGGATCGTGCTGTGGAACCCGTATAACCCGTGGGACGCCGGCGCAGTCGGCTGGCTGGTGGTGTCGGTGGAAGACTCCGCCGTCCGCCACACCATCCAGGACCCGGTCGAGTTTGGCGCCGCGCTGGACCCCGAGAACAAACCCGGCGGGATCACCGGCGAAGCTGTCTTCCTGGCCGACGGCCAGCTGGTGGGCACGCTCACCCACCGCAGCCTGTGTTCCGATAACGGCTGCCACTACCAGCTGTTCAGCTTTGACCCGCAGCAGGGCAAGTTCCAGGCGGTCGATAACCAGGCCGCAGACGGCTGGAGCGAGGGCCTGCGCCTGGCGGTCTCTAAAGACGGGCGCTTCATCTTCAACTATGGTGTGTTCTTCGCCGGCTGCGATTCGGCCGTCACCTTCGTCGAC
>JBJSYW010000495.1:0-6302 GCA_046089985.1 Chloroflexota bacterium | reverse complement strand
ACTGCACTGCGCCGCCCGCCGTTTATTTTCGGGAAGTGTGATTTTCTTGAGCCGCCGCGCCTGACGGGTCAGGTCTTCTGCGGCGTCAGGCTCAGCCAGTGGCCCACCAGCAGGAAGCCCAGGCTGAACAGCGTGGCTGCCCCGGCGTGCAGCGCGCCGATCTTCAAAACCGACAGCCCCACCAGCCCGGCCAGGTAGTTGCCGGCCCAGAACCCAAGCCAGGCCAGCAGCAGGTCCAGCAGCAGCCGGCCGGCGCTGCCGCCGCGCCAGGCATGAAACGCCGCCCCATACAGCGTGGAGAGCACGAACCCCAACAGCAAAGCCGGCATGGTCATGGTTGGATCATCCCTCCGCCCAGGCAGACCTGGTCCTGGTAGACCACCGCCGCCTGCCCGGGGGTGATATCGCGCAGCGGTTGGTCAAATTCTACCCGGAAGCGCCCGCCTTCCAGCGGGGTCACCTGCGCCGCGGCCGGCTGGGCTTTGTAGCGGATCTTCACCTGGGCGGAGAAGGTTTGGCCTTCCCTCGCCGGCGGTTCCCCGGCGATCCAGTTGGCCGCTCCGGCGAGCAGTTCGTCCCGGCCCAGCGCCTGGGCTTCGCCCACGATCAGGGCGTTGCGCCGGTGGTCCTTCTCGATCACGTACAGCGGCGGCCCGCCCGACAGGCCCAACCCGCGCCGCTGGCCGATGGTGTAAAACGCCAGACCCTGGTGTTGGCCCAACTGCTGCCCGTCCCGGTCCAGGATCGGCCCGGGCGCGGCCAGCTCCGGCCGCCGGCGAGACAGGAAAGCGCGGTAATCGCCGCTGCCCAGGAAGCACAGGTCCTGACTGTCGGGGCGCTCGGCCACCGGCAGGCGGTACTGGCGCGCCAACTCGCGCACCTGCGGCTTGGTATACTCGCCCAGCGGGAACAGGGCATGCTGCAGCTGGGCCTGGCCCAGCACGTGCAGCACGTAAGACTGGTCCTTGGCTTGATCGGCAGCTTGCAAGATGCGTGCCTGCCCGGCGGCATCGCGCTCCAGCCGCACGTAGTGCCCGGTGGCCATATAGGCAGCGCCCAGCCCCAGCGCTCGCTGCAGCAGGAACTCCCAGCGGATGTGCCGGTTGCACACCAGGCATGGGTTGGGGGTCAGCCCGTCGCGGTAGCTGTCTTCAAAATAGGTCACCACCCGGTCGTGGAACGGCTGCTGCGCATCCACGGCGTAGAACGGGATGCCCAGCACAGCCGCCACGCGGCGGGCCTGCGCCATCGCATCCGGGGTGCAGCAGCGGTTGTCGGCTTCCCGGCCGCTCTCGCTCCACAGGCGCATCATGATCCCGATCACGCGGCAGCCCTGCGCTTTTAACAGCGCCGCTGCCACCGAGCTGTCCACCCCGCCCGACATCGCCACCACCACTACCGGCTGGTCGCTCATCGCAGGTTCCTATCCACCGTTGAAGGCGCGTGCCTGCGCCACGGCTGCCGGCAGGGCCTCCAGGAAGCGTTCCACGTCCTGGGCGGTGCTGTCTGCGCCCAGCGTCACGCGCAGCGAGCCGAGCGCCCAATCGCGCCCCAGCCCCAGCCCTGTCAGCACCTCCGAAGGTTCGGGGTCGCCGGTTTTGCAGGCCGAGCCGGACGAGCAGGCGAACCCGGCTAAATCCAGCAGCATCAGCAGGGCGTTGCCGTCCACCCCGTGGAACACGAAGCTGGCGTGGTTGGGCAGGCGCGGCTGCAGCGCGCCGGTCAGCTGGGTTTGCGGGATCTCCTCCAGCACGCGCCCGATCACGCGGTCGCGCAGCGGCTGGACGTGGGCGCTGCGTACGGCGCGCTCTGCACCTGCCAGGCGCAGCGCCTCGGCAAACCCGGCAATGTAGGGCGTGTTGTGGGTGCCGGCGCGCAGCCCAAACTCCTGGCTGCCGCCGGTCAGCGCCGGCAGAATGGGCGTACCCCGGCGCACGTACAGCGCCCCCACACCCTTAGGCCCATAGAACTTGTGCGCCCCCAGCGCCAGCAGGTCCACCTGCAGCGCCTGCACGTCCACCGCCAGGTAGGCCGCCGCCTGCACCGCATCGCTGTGGAACGGCACGCCGCGCTCCTGGCAGATCGCCCCGATCTCAGCCACCGGGTAGATCGTGCCGATCTCGTTGTTGGCATACATCACCGAGACCAGCGCCGTGCTGCGGCGGATGCGCCGGGCTACGTCCTGCGGATCGACCTGGCCCTGGGCGTCCACCGGCAGGTATTCGACCTCGAAGCCGTGCACGCGCGCCAGCTGCTGGGCGGTGCGCAGCACGGCGTGGTGCTCCAGCGGGCTGATCAGCAGGTGGTCTGCGCCGCTCTTGCGGCGCATCGCCAGCGCAACGCCGCGCAGCGCCAGGTTGTCGCTCTCCGAGCCGCAGGAGGTGAAGATCACCTCGCCGGGGGTGCAGTTCAGGCAGCCGGCGACCGTTTCGCGGGCGGTTTCCAGCGCCGCTTCGGCCTGCTGCCCGAAGCCGTGAGTTGATGAAGTGTTGCCAAACTGCTCACGGAAGAACGGCAGCATGGCCTGCAGCACACGCTCATCCACTGGAGTGGTGGCGGCGTAATCCAGGTAGGTTTTTTGTAAAGGAGGCAGGTTCATTTCAGGTCATCATCCGGGTGGCGGCGCGGGTACGAGCCGAGCACGCGTAAGAAGGTCGCCAGTTCCGCCAGGTGCTCCAGCGCCCGCTGCACCCGGGGCTGGGCGGTGTGCCCGGCGAAATCGATGTAGAACATATAGTCCCACAGTTTGCCAGGCAGCGGGCGTGATTCGATTTTGGTCATGTCCAGGTCGCGCAGGGCGAAGACGCTCAGTGCTTTGAACAGCACGCCGGGGTGGTTGTCCAGGCTGAAGACGATGGAGGTCTTGTACTCCTGGCCCTCGGCGGCAGCCTGGGCGGCGGGGGTGCAAGACAGCGCCAGGAAGCGGGTGTAATTGGCCGGGTCGTCTTCCAGGTTCTCCACCAGCACGTTCAACCCGTATACCTGCGCCGCCCGGCGCGAGGCGATCGCCGCGGCGCTGCGGTCGCCGCGTTCGGCGATCAGCCGGGCGCTGCCGGCGGTATCGTATTCGCTCTTGCGCGGCAGCCCCAACCGGTTCAGGCTGGCCTCGCACTGCGCCAGTGCCTGCGGGTGCGAATAGACCATCTGCACCTCTTCCAGCGCCACCCCCGGCAGCGCCTGCAGGCAGTGGCGCACGCGCAGGTGGTACTCGCCGGTGATGTGCAGCTGGTGGCGCAGCAGCAGGTCATAGTTCTGGTGGATGCTGCCTGCCAGCGAGTTCTCGATCGGGATCATCCCGTACTGGATCTCGCCGCTGCTCACCCGACGGAAGATTTCGTCAAAGGCCCGGCAGGGCTGGGTGCGCGCCTCGGGGCCGAAATAGTTCAGGGCGGCCTGCTCGGAGTAGGCCCCCGGCTCGCCCTGGAATGCCACGCTGATCGGTTGTGTGTTCGACATGCCGGTAATGATACTACACTTCTCTGCCCGCTTCCGGCTACACCAGCTTCGATAGAAAGTAGGGCGCCATCTTGCGCCACCAGGGCCAGTCGTGGTTGACGTCAACACCCCAGATGTCGATCCAGGCCGGGATGCCCTTTTCGGTTAGCGCCGCCTGCATGGCGTGCGTGTCCACCAGCATTTCGTCCTCCCAGGCGCCCTGACCGCAGGCGATCACGATCTGGCTGCGCCGGTACTGGTCCAGGTACCAGGCGTCGGTCATCCCCGGCAGGTAGGCCAGCGGGGCGTTGAAATAGACGTTGTCGTCCATGTAGTCGCCCACGAACATGCGCAGCTGGTAGATGCCGCTCAACGCCATGGTGGCGTCAAAGATATCCGGGTGGCGGAAGAAGAAATTCGCCGCGTGGTAAGCGCCCATGCTACAGCCGGTGGTCATCAGTTTTTGTTCGCCCCCGCCGCAGTTGCGGCGGATAAACGGGGACACTTCCTGGGTGATGTAGCGGTCATAGTCCTGGTGGCGGCAGGCCCGGTCGTAGGGGTGGGCGGCCCAGTTGGCCCACGACTGGTTATCGGCACTGTCCACCGTGAACAGCTTGATCTTACCGCTGTCGATGAACCCGCGCACCGCTTCGACCATGCCGAAGTCTTCGTATTCAATGAAGCGCCCACCTTGCGCCGGGAAGACCAGCACCGGTTTGCCATAATGCCCGTAGACTTTCATCTCCATGTCCTGGCCCAGGCTCTGGCTCCACCACTTGTGATATTCGGTATGCATGCGCGTGTCCTTATCGTTTGGCCTGGCTCAGGCCAGGGCCTGGATGTACTGCACCATGGCGTGGATCTCGGCTTCATCAGGCGAGCGCACCAGGTAGCCCAGCTCGCCGAGCACCGGGGCGAAAACGCCGCTCATCGCTTCGTGGTGCACTACCCTGCCGGACCAGGTTTGCAGGATCTGTTCGTGCGAGTGAGCGTAGGCCCGGTTGAGCTTGCGCCCCACGTAGCCGCAGTGATAGGGGCGGGTGACTTGGGCCTCGAAGCGCCCGTTGACCAGCAGGTTGGCCCATTCCTGGTAGATGTCGATGTCATTCGCATAGTTGAACATATCCGTGGTCAGGCCGCCCGGCGGGCGCATGTTGACCTCCAGCGCCACGATGCAGCCGTCCTGGGCGCGGCGGAAGAACTCCAGGTGGAAGAAGCGCTCGCGCACGTCGAAGGCCTGCACCGTGCGCCGCCCGGCGTCCTCCAGGTCGGCTGGGACCTGGCGGTAGGAATAATACGACACCAGGGCGTCCTCGTTGACCGTGTCCATGATCCCGGTGCTGAACTGGTGGGCGGTGTAGAAGACGATCTTGCCGTCCCGGTCGGTCAGACCGTCGAAGGAGCTGATCTGCCCGCTGATGAACTCTTCAAAGATATAATCGACCGGCGGCTGGTGGGCGAAGAAGTCCTCCAGCTCCTGGTCACTGCGGATTTTGTAGGTGCGCGCCGCGCCTACCCCGATGTCTGGTTTGGCCACCAGCGGGTAGCCGGTCTCTTCAACCAGCCGGCGCGCCTCCGCCAGGCTGCGCATCACGCCGCCGCGCGCCACCCGCACCCCGGCCTGCCGGTAGACCGCCTTCATCTGCGACTTGCGCTTGATGCGCGGCATATCGGCGGTTTTCAGCCCGAAGATGTTGAAATCGGTGCGCAGCTGCGCTTCGGTCTCCAGCCAGTACTCGTTCTGCGAATCGAGCCGGTCCAGCCTGCCGTAGCGGTGGGTGAAGTAGCCCAGGCCGCGCAGCAGCTGGTCGTAGCTGTGCATATCGCTGACGCGGTAGTACTCGGTCAGCGCGACCTGCAGGCGCGGGTCCAGCCGTTCGTAGGGTTCGTCGGCGATGCCCAACACGTTCGCTCCCAGCCGGCGCAGGCGGGCCGAGAACTGGTAATATTTGGGGGGGAAATGCGGGGAAAGGTACACAAAATTCATTCTTACACCTTGGGCCGGGGACATGGATCGCCGGAAGTTAAATTTCCGAATTTTACGATAAAGTCGCCAATAACGCAAACGGTTCTTTCCGTTTCGGTGAAATTCTAGAAATAAACTCTAAATTGCACTCTTCCCTACCTTCCGGCGCTTTCCCTTGATATAATTATTTGTACTGTTTCTCACTTTTAGCCCGCCTGGGAGCGGACGGATGAGGCGCGTTGCTGGTCGATACACACTGCCATTTGAATTTTGAAAGCTTCGACCAGGATCGTCCGCTGGTGATCGAGCGGGCGCGCCAGGCCGGCGTCCTGCGCATCCTGAACCCGGCCATCGATCTGGCTACCAGCCGGGCGGCGGCTGCGCTGGCCGGCAGCCTGCCGGAGGTCTATGCCGCGGTGGGGGTGCACCCGAACGACGCTCACACCTGGCAGGCCGCTGCGCTTCCCGAGCTGCGCCGCCTGGCGGCCCAGCCCAAGGTGGTGGCGATCGGTGAGATCGGGTTGGATGATTACTGGAAAACCGTCCCGCCGGCGGTGCAGCAGCAGGCTTTCCAGGACCAGTTGACGCTGGCTGGCGAGCTGGACCTGCCGGTGGTGGTGCACATCCGCAACGACCCGGCGGCCGGCTCGCAAACCACGCAGACCGCGCTGGGCATGCTGGGCGAGTGGCAGCGGGCGCGCCGCTCGGACCGCCCGGGGGTGCTGCATTCGTACTCTGATAGCCCGGAGCTGGCGCTGCAGGCGGTGGAGCTGGGCTTTAGGATCGGCGTCACCGGCCCGGTGACCTTCAAAAAGGCTGAGCTGCTGCGCCAGGTGGTGACCCGCCTGCCGCTGGAAGCGCTGTTGATCGAGACCGATGCGCCGTTCCTGACCCCGCATCC
>JBJSYW010000494.1:0-5328 GCA_046089985.1 Chloroflexota bacterium | reverse complement strand
CTGCCGGTGCTGCTGCTGCTCAAGGCCACCGCCCGGGCGCTGATCGACGTGCCCGAGCTGAACGGCTACTGGATCAACGGCGTGCACCAGGTGTCTGAGGCGATCAACATCGCCTTCGCCATCGCGCTGCGCCAGGGTGGGCTGGTCACGCCGGCTTTCCACAACGTGGACCTGAAATCTTGGGATGAGCTGCGGGAGGACATGACCGATCTGATCCTGCGTACGCGCGCCGGGCGGCTGCGCTCCTCCGAGCTGACCGACGGCACGATCACCTTTACCAGCCTGGGCGAGCGCGGCGTGGAGAAGGTCTATGGGGTGATCTACCCGCCGCAGGTGGCCCTGGTGGGCTTTGGCAAGACGCTGGAGCGGCCGTGGGTCGAGAACGGCATGCTGGCTATCCGCCCGGTGCTGGTCGCTACGCTGGCAGGCGACCACCGCGCCACCGATGGGCACAAGGGCGCACTGTTCCTGGAGGCGTTGAACAAGTACTTACAGGAGGTTGAAAAACTATGAACCCGGTCGATCTGAACTACCGCCGCATCATCCTGGAGCAACTGGCCAAAGTGGCCCCAGGCGCCCCGGTGGACCGCCTGGAGGACGATGAGAACATCCGCGAGGCCCTGGATATTGACTCCTTCGACTCGCTCAACTTCTTGATCGCCCTGCACGAGAAGACCGGGGTGGACATCAAGGAGAAGGATTATGGCAAGCTGAACACGATCCAGGAGATCCTGGATTACCTGGTCGTGCGTGCGTACTAGCCGGTTTGCCTGACCGGCAGCTCGATCACCCTAGGCGGCCCGGCAGTGGGGCCGGGCCGCAGCCTCAACCCTGGCGGCGCTGTGCAGCGTGCAAGGCGCGCGCCTGCGCCACCAGGCGCGGCAGGCTTTCCGTGTAGGGCGGATAGGCGATGCCGGCTTCGGTGACGATGCCGGTGATGTATTCGGCGCCGGTCACGTCAAAAGCCGGGTTGAACGCCTGGGCCTCTGGCGGGGCCAGTTGCTGCCCGCCCAGCTGGATGATTTCGGCCGTGCCGCGTTCCTCGATCGGGATCGCCTCCCCGGTGGGGATCGACAGGTCGATGGTCGAGGTGGGGGCGGCCACGTAGAACGGCACGTTGTGCGCCCGGGCGGCCAGCGCCAGGTTGTAGGTGCCGATCTTGTTCGCCGTATCGCCGTTGGCGGCTACCCGGTCGCAGCCCACCACGCAGGCGTCCACCTGCCGGCGCTTCATTACAAAGCCGGACGCGCCATCCACGATGATGGCGTGCGGGATGCCCAGCTGGGTCAGCTCCCAGGAGGTCAGCCGGGCGCCCTGCAAGCGCGGCCGGGTTTCATCTACATAGACGAAGACCTTCCGGCCGTCTTCATGGGCGGCGCGGATGATGCCCAGCGCGGTGCCGTAATCGACGGTGGCCAGCGCGCCGGTGTTGCAGTGGTGGATGAAGGTCACCGGGTCGGGCAGCGCCGCCAGGGCGTGTCGGCCGATGGCCTGGTTAGTGCGCACATCCTCGGCGCAGATCTCGTCCGCTTCGGCCAGGATGGCGGCCTGCAGCGCCGGGATCGATGAACTGCCCGGCAGCCGCGCCAGCGCCCGGTCCACTGCCCAGGCCAGGTTGACCGCCGTGGGGCGGGCGTCTTTCAGCGCCTGGCCGGCCTGCTGCAGCTCGGCGCGCAGGCTTTCCAGGCCGGCAGCCCGGCTGTGATAGGCAGCCAGCGCCAGGCCGTAGGCCGCCGCTGCGCCGATAGCCGGCGCGCCGCGCACCACCATCTCGCGGATCATCACCGCCACCTGGCGGTAATCCTGGGTGTCGATATACTCCACCGCTTGCGGCACCAGCCGCTGATCCAGCAGGCGCAGCGTGTGCTCTGGCAGCCATTCGAGGCTCCGGTAACCGGTCATTACTCCTCCGTTTGGGGCAGGTGAGCGATTTATTAGATCCAGGGCAGGGCGCTGCGCGCCGCCCAGTATTCCTGAGGCGGCTGGCGCAGCTCGTCCAGCGCCTCGGCCACCGCCGGCTGCCAGGCGATCTGCAGCGCGGTGATATTGGACGCCAGCTGCTCCGGCGCGGCCGCTCCACTCAGCGCCACGTCGGCCCACGGTTGGGCCAGCACCGCCGCCAGGCTGACGGCATCCAGGCTGCCGCCCAGCTGCATCGCGGCGGTTTCTAGAACCGCCCGCCGCGGCGCAAAGGCCGGGTTGGTGTTGCGCGCTGTCAGGCGGCCGTTGGCCAGCGCTTCCTTCACAATCACCCCCATGCCGGCCTGGTGGGCGGCTTGCAGCGCGGCCCCGGCAGAGGTCTCGAGCAGGTTCCAGGTGGCCTGGACGCAGTCAAACACCGGCTGCCCGTCCAGGCGGATGGCCATGGCGCGTTCCAGCGTTTCGCCCTGGCGCGGGCCGCTGAGCGTCAGCCCGATCGCCAGTCCAGCCTGGCGGTAGGCGGCCAGCCGGTGCAGCACCTCCAGGTTCTCGAAGACCCCGCTCTCCAGCGTGGCCGAGTGGATCTGGTACAGCTTCAGGTAGCCGCCCAGCAGGGCTTCGCTCTCGGCGCGCTGGCGCTGCAGCACCCCCAGCGAGAGGTCTTTCACCTCGTGCACCTCGGCCTGCACCTGCCAGCCGGCGGTGTAGGTGTAGCCCCATTTCGAGCCGACTGTGACCTGGGCGGGGTCGATGGCACGCTGCTCCAGCCAGGTGGACAGGAACTGCTCGGCCAGGCCGTAGGAGCGCGCCGCGTCGAAATAGCGCACCCCGGCCTGCCAGGCGGCGTCCAGCACGGTATGGGCGTGCTCCTGCATCGCCTCGACCGAGTATTGGTGGCCCAGGTCTTCGCCGTGGTTTAGGTTAATGTATCCCGGGCGGCCTAACGCGGCCAGCCCCAGCCCGAGGCGGGTTACGCGGAGCCCAGTGTTGCCTAAGGTGCGCTGCTGCATGGATGGTGTTCTCCTTCTACCACCATTTTACCCGGGTCGCCAGGCGGGCGCGGAGGAATTTCTCATCTTTTTCTCCTGTCAGCCGGCCGGCTGTGGGTGTAGACTCGCAGGCAGCATTTACAGATATGGAAGGATGAGAAGCATGGACGAATATATTCCCAGCACGAGCCAATGGGTTGCCGACCAGGTGGACCTGTATGAGCGCAGCGGCGGCACGCAGGGCGCCACCCTGCGGGAGACCGGGCTGCCGGTGATCATCGTGACCAACCGCGGCCGCAAGACTGGGGCGATCCGCAAAACGCCGCTGATGCGGGTGGTGGATGAGCAGGGCAGTTATATCCTGGTGGCCTCCAAGGGCGGCGCACCGGACAACCCGGAGTGGTACTACAATCTGAAGGCCGACCCGAACGTGGAGATCCGCGACCGGGCCGAGGTTTCGGCCCGGCGGGTGCGTGAGGTGGTCGACCCGACCGAGCGGGCGCGGGTGTGGGAGATCGCGGTCAAGGCCTTCCCTGCCTACGCCGACTACCAGGCCCGGGCGGGCCGGCAGATCCCGCTCTTCCTGGCCGAAGCGGTGGATTAGCGCGCGCTGCCCGGCCCGGGGTGGTTGGCTGCATCGATGGACGAACTGCACGTTGTGATCTCGCTGAAGCGTTTTTTGCTGCTGGAGCAGTGCCCGCCCGAGTGGCGGCGGCTGGACCTGTACCTGTTCCGGGATGACTGCCTGGCCTTCTACGTGGGCCAGTCGCACCAGGCGTTCGGCCGGGTGTGGGAGCACCTGCTGGGCGGCTTCAAGGGCCACTCTAGCGTGGGGCGCTTTGTGTGGGTCAACTGGCCGGGGTCAATGAACTTCACGATTGAGCTGCTCAGCTCGCAGGATGAGCAGTTCCGCGCCCTGGGCGGCGACCTGAACGCCGCCGAGCGCCGGCTGATCGAGCAGCGCCGCCCGTGCTTCAACATATCATTGAACAGCCGCCCGGCGCTGCTGCCGCCGGGCTACCTGCCGCCGAACGCCGCGCTGCGCCGCCGGCGCAGCCTGAACGCGCTGATCCATGACGCCGAGCGGGCGGTCAAGCTCGAAGACGACCGGCGGTTCGAGCAGCGCTAGCTGCCCGGCGGTTGGCGGGTGGCAGTTGGAGGTCGGCGGGTAGCGGCCTGGGGGGAGCGCTGCCGAGCGGCGGGTGGCGGCTGATGGGCGGCCTGCGGGAGCCGGGATTAGCGCGGTTCCCACAGCCGCTTCCAGCCGCCGGCGCGCAGCGCACGCCACGCGCCGGTGGCCCATAAGGCCCACAGCACCAGCAGCGGCTGGAAGAACAGGCGGATGAAACGCGCCCGGTCGGTATTCAGGCCAAAGGCGTCGATGCGGTTGGCGTACTGCGAGAGATTGCCGGGGAAGATCAGTACAAAAAAGGCCGCCGCCGCCAGGCCGAACAGTACCTGCCGCCGGGGCAGAAATACCAGGCCAAGCCCGAGCGCGATCTCGACCAGGCCGGATAGGACCACCACCAGGTCGGGGTCCAGCGGTACCCACGGCGGCACCTGGGCGAGGAACTCCACCCGGGCGGTGGTGAGGTGGGTCACCCCGGCAAAGGTTAAAAAGGCGCCCAGCAAGATGCGGAAAATGGTCTGGAATATGCCGGGTCGTTCTGGTTGGAGGGGAGGGGGATTTTTGCGCGGCTGGTGCGGTTCCATTTGTCTGTCCTGTATGATCTAGAGGATGCGGTCAGGGCGGATTCTAACAGAATCTGAGCATTGCTGGACAGCGGCTCGGATTTCTTCTTCCCCCGGCTGTGGTGGCGCAGCGGCGATGTTATCATGCCGGAACCTCCCGGCGAACATGCCCCGCAGCCAGCGCCCCACCAGGCAGATGTTGGACGGGGCGATCTGGAAGAACCGTTTGAGCAGCAGCCCCCACAGGTCGAACACCAGCGTCCCGCCCAACCCCATGAGGATGGCGCTGACGATTGCGGCACCCGGATTAGGCATGCGCCACCTGGAGAACCACGTTCCCGGTCTTGCGCCCGGTTTCCACATAGCGGTGCGCCTCGGCGGCCTGCGCCAGTGGGTAGCAGCGGTCGATGACCGGCTTCAGCCGGCCGGTTTCGACCAGCTCTTTCAGGTGCGCCAGCGCTTCGGCGCGCTGTGGGGCTGTCCCGCCGATGATGTGCATACCGGTCGTGCGTTCGTACCACAGCTTTGCCGGAGCGCCGCCGGCGAAGACGGTGCTCAGATAATATCCACCCGACTTCAAAACCCGCCGGCTTTCAGAAAATGAGGTCTTGCCCACTGCGTCAAAGATCACCGCGTAGCTCTCGCCGGTCTGCGTGAAGTCGCTGCGGGTGTAGTCGATGACCCGCTGCGCACCCAGCGACCGCACCAGCGCCAGGTTGGGCGTGCT
>JBJSYW010000493.1:0-6165 GCA_046089985.1 Chloroflexota bacterium | reverse complement strand
GATTGCGGCATCGTCGGCCGCGGCGCTGAACAACGCGGTGGAGTTCCCGGTCGAGGTGCCGAATGCGACGTGGACCTTCAGCGTAGCGCCGGCCGACGGGTGGGGAGCGCCCGGCCAGCTGGTGGCCAAGATAGTCTTCGCGTTGATGGCGTGCCTGGGATTTGCGAGCCTGGCCTGGCTGACCGCCACGCTCGAGCGCCGCAATGGGGAGCTGGCCGCGGCCCAGGAACGCAGCGAGGAGGCACTGCAGCGCCTCACCTCGCTGACCGCCACGCTCGAGCGGCGCAACCGGGATCTGGCGGCAGCGCAGGTGCGCAGCGAGCTGGCCACGGCGGCGGCGGGGATCGGCATCTGGAGCTGGGACTACGGCAGCAACCGTTTGAGCGGCGACGAGCGCATGCGGCAGATGTTCGCAGCGCCGGCGGAGACCCTGTCCAACGATATCAGCGACTTGTGGCAGATGCGGACCCATCCGGACGATCGGGGGCCGGTCGGGGATATGTTCATGCAGGCGCGGAGCGCAGGCACGGATGGGAAGATCCTGTATCGCATCGTGCTGCCGGACGGCCAGCAGCGCTATATCCAAAGCCTGTGGGGATGGGAGCGCGATGGCGAGGGCAAGCCTGTGCGCATGGTGGGCGCCAACCTGGACGTAACCGAGCAGAAGCTGTACGAGCTGATGCTCGAAGATACCAACGCGCTGCTGGAGCAGCGGGTGGCGCAGCGCACGAACGAGCTGCAGGAGACGGTGGCCGAACTGCAGCGCGCTAACGCCGGCAAAGATGCGTTCCTGGCCGCGATCAGCCACGAACTGCGCACCCCGCTCACCGGGGTGCTGGGCCTGGCGGAAGCGCTGCAGTACCAGACCTACGGCCCGATGAACGACAAACAACTGAAGGCCCTGGCGAATATTGAACACGGCGGGCGGCGGCTGCTGGAATTGGTCAATGAGTTATTAGACTACACCGCTTTGCAGTCCGGTCAGTTTGCCCTGGATATCGCCCTGTGCAGCCTGTCAGAGGTTTGCAGCGCCGGCCTGCGGGCGGTGCAAGAGCAAGCCGCGGCCCGGCAGCTGCTGCTTGGGTTGACGATCGTGCCGGACCCGGTGCTGGTCAAAGCCGATCAGCGGCGGTTGAAGCAGATCCTGCGCCACCTGCTGGACAATGCAATCAAGTTTTCCTCCCCCGAAGGGCAGATCTGGGTCAAGGTGACCGGCGACGCCGGGCAGCGCCAGGTGCGCATCAGCGTCATCGATGAAGGTATCGGCATTCGAGATGAAGATCTGCCGCGCCTGTTTCAGCCGTTTGTGCAGTTGGACGCGCGCCTGGCGCGCCGCTACGAAGGCGCCGGGCTGGGGCTGGCTGTGGTGAAAGGCCTGGTGGATCTGCACCGCGGCCGGGTCGAAGTCGAGAGCGCCCCGGGCAAGGGCAGCTGTTTCACGGTTATTCTGCCCTGGGATGACGCGCCCGGCGCGGCGGAACCATCCGGCGCGGCGGAACCGCCCGGGGCGGCTCTTCCGCCCCCGAGATCGACCACCGGTCCGCCTGCTGAGGCCGGTCGGTAAGGCAGCCATGACTTCTTTCTATGAAACGCTGCTCGAAGCGGTTGGCGATGCGGTGATTGCCCTGGACCCGCAAGGCTGCATCGTGGTCTGGAACGCGGCCGCCGCAGCCCTGTACGGCTGGACCCGGGAGGAAGTCGTGGGCAGGCCGATGGTCGATTTCCTGGTCACTACCTTTGACGATCCCGAGGAAAGCCTGGAGCGCATCGTTTCAAGCATCAGCGCGACCAACCTGTGGCGCGGCGTTTGCCGGCAGGCGCGCAAAGACGGGCAGGAAGTGGTGGTCGAGTCCACGGTGCGCTCTTATCAGGGCCGGGATGCCGGGCCGAGCGGGGTGGTTGCGATCAACCGCGATATCGGCGAGCAGGAGAAGCTGCGCCGGGCCATCAGCCGGCTGGAGTACCTGAACCGGGTGCTGCTCAGGCTGCCCACCATCGAACGGATCTTCCAGACCTATATCGAGCAGATCCGCCAGGTGATCGCCTTTGACCGGGCGGAGATCTGGCTGCTCAACCCCGATACCGCCTCCGTCCAGGCTGTGCAGTGCTATACTCGGGACGGCAGCGCCCCGGCTGACCGGCCGCCAGCGGCGCTCAAGTACACGCCGCTGGGCCTGGTGCATTTCACCAAGCAGACGCTGATCATCGACGACCTGGAACAGAAGAATCTGCTGGCCCAGAACCGGCACCTGCTCTTGCCGGGCGATCGCTCGATGATGTTGATGCCGCTGCTGCGCAGCCAGGAAGTGGTGGGGGGGATTCTGTTTGCCAGCGCCGCGCCGCGCCACTTTCACCCGGATGACGCCCAGCTGCTGGCGCTCACCACCGAGCAGGTCAGCCTGGCGCTGATCCAGATCCAGTTGACCGAGTCGCTAAAGGAGCAGGCTGCCGAGAACGCTCGCCTGTATCATGAAGCGCAGGGGCACGCCCGGCAGCTGCAAGGTTTGTCGCACATGCTGATGCAGTCGCAGGAGCGCGAGCGCGAGCGCCTGTCGCGCGAGTTCCATGACGAGATTGGCCAGGCGCTGACGGCGGTGTATCTGAACCTGAGCAGCGCTCTGGCGCCGGACGGGCAGCTCACCCTGTCCGGCGCTGAAGGGTTGTCCGACAGCGTGGAGATCGTCTCGCGGTTGATGGACCAGGTGCGTTCGATCTCGCTCGATCTGCATCCCAAGATCCTCGATGACCTGGGGTTTGTGCCGGCGCTGCGCTGGTTGGTTAACCGCACAGCCCGCCTGGCGCAGGCCGAGGTCAAGCTCGACCTGCCGGCGGTTTACCTGCCGCTGCCAAAGGAGATCGAGTTCGAGCTGTTTCGGGTGACCCAGGAAGCGCTGACCAACGTGCTGCGGCATGCCCGCGCGGCCCACCTGTGGATCAGCCTGGAGCAGGCGCAGCGCTGCACGCGGCTGCGTGTGGCGGATGACGGCGCCGGCTTTGACGCCGAATACACCGGCAGCGCCCAGCTGCCGGCCGAGGCTTGTGGGCTGCAGAGCATGTTCGCCCGGGCCGAGTTCCTGAACGCGGCGCTGCACATCGCCTCCAGGCCCGGTCAGGGAACGGTGGTGACGATCGAGTATGAGCACAACCGGTAAACTGACTTTGCTGTTGGCCGATGACCACGCCCTGCTGCGCAGCAGCATGCGCGCTCTGCTGGCCCAACAGCCTGACCTGGAAGTGATCGGCGAAGCCGCCGACGGGCATGCCATCCTGGACCTGGCTGCCCGGGCCCAGCCGGATGTGGTGCTGCTAGACATCTCGCTCCCCGGGATCAACGGCCTGGAGATGATCCCGCGCATTCGCGCCCAGTGGCCCCAGGCCGAGATCGTGGTGCTGTCGATGCACAACATCGAGGAGTACATCCTGCGCGCTTACCAGGAGGGCGCTCTGTGCTACCTGACCAAGGACACCCCGCCCGGCGAACTGGTTGCAGCCATTCGGGCCGCCGGGCGGCGCGAGCGCTATTATCCGGCGCAGATGTCTGCCGAGCAGGTGGAAGAACTGATGCATAACGCCGCCCCGCCGCAGTCGCGCCTGGACCGGCTGACCCGGCGCGAGCGCGAAGCGCTGCAGCTGCTGGCCGAGGGCTATTCCACCGCGGCAATCGCCCACAAGATGGGCGTCTCACCCAAGACGGTTGAAACCTACCGGGCGCGCCTGTCGGCCAAGCTCAAGATCTATGATGTGGCCTCGCTGACGCGGTTCGCAATCCTGACCGGACTCATCAGCGCCGGGTGATCGCCGCCGTACGGACGCGCGGCTGCCGGCGGGCGTGTCAGGAATCCCCCGATTTCCAGCCCCGGGCGTGGGGGATACAATCACAGCATGGTCCAATACCGCACCCTCATCGTTGATGACAGCCCTGATTTCTTGAAAATTGCCCGCCGCTTCGTCGAGCGCTGCGAGGGGCTGGTGTTTGTCGGCGCCGCCGGCGTCGGCGAGCAGGCCATCCGGCTGGCCGGCGAACTGCAGCCCGACCTGGTGCTCCTTGACCTGATTCTGCCCGATATCAACGGCGTTGAGGTGGCGCGCGCGATCCACGCCGGCCTGCCGCAGGCGTTGATCGTCATTATGACGCTGTACGATCTGGATGAATACCGCGAACAGGCCCTGGCAGCCGGGGCGCATGCGCTGATCAGCAAGGCCGAGCTGACGGATGCCTGGATCAATTCCCTGGTGAGGAAAATGACTGTCAAAAGCGAGCCGTGCAATATCCTGGTGGTGGACGATTCGCCCACCATGCGCCGCATGGTGATGGCGGCTTTAAGGCCGTTGGGGGCGAATTTCGGTGAGGCTACCAGCGGACTTGAAGCGGTTGAGCAGTTGGCTGTGAACGAATACCAGGCGGTTACGCTGGATTTGAATATGCCGGATATGCATGGGCTGGAAGTGCTGCAGGTGCTGCGCGCCTCCGAGCGCTACCGCCGGCTGCCGGTGGTGGTCCTGACCACCCGCGGCGATGATGACACCCGAGAAGCGGCGCTGACCGGCGGCGCTAACCTGTACCTGACCAAGCCGTTCCAGCCCAATGAGCTGCTGCAAGCGGTGAAAGGGCTTTTGGCGGTATGAGCCAGTTTAACACCGACGAGTTTCTGACCAGCTTTCTGGAAGAGGCCCGAGACTACCTGCAGATCATCCAGCGTGATCTGCTGGCGCTGGACCAGCCCTTCCAGGCGGCGCATGGCAGGCGCAAGCGCAAGCCGGGCGGCCTGCCGCATCGCGAAGATCAGTTGGTGTTAGTGAATGAACTGCTGCGCTCGCTGCACTCGCTGAAGGGCATCTCGGGCATGGTGGGCCTGGCGCAGGCAGCGGATGTGTGCCATGCGATGGAAGCGGTGCTCAAGCCGGTCCAGCAGGGGCGGGCCGAGCTCACTGCCGGAACCAGCGACCGCCTGATCGACGCGGCCCGCCTGCTGGAGCAGATCATTGCCACGGTCGCCGACCCGCAGGCGCAGATGCCCCCGATCGAGCAGCAGTTGGCGCAGCTGTTTGACGCCGCGGCCATCCCCGGCGCTGCCGCGGGCGGTCCGGCGGCATTCGATGCGCAGCCGGCCGTGGGCCAGAAGCCGCCGCAGGCCCAGCCGCCGCAAGCCTCGCCGCCGCCGGGTGCTCCGCTGCCGCCGGCTGCTTTGCTGCCGCCGGCTGCTCTGCCGCCGCCGGGGATACCCGCGGAGGTGGCCCGTTTTATCAAGGATGGCGAGTGGAAGAAAATCCACGCCGCCTCCGCCGCCGGCGAGCTGGTGGCCCTGGCGCTGTACGAGCCAACCCAGGCGCAGATCCAGAGCGGGAAAAACGTCAATTATGTGCGCGGCATGCTGCTGCAGCACACCAACCTGATCAAGGCCGTGCCGCTGATCGACGGCGGCGCGGTGCGCTTCGCCTTCATCGTCAGCTGCCGGGCCATCCCCCCGGTGGACGAACTGGCCTTTTTGAGCTGGATGGCAGTGCAGGAACAGCCCCTGCCGGCGCCCGTCCAACCGCCGGCTGCACAGCAGCCGCATGCCGCAGTCTCCGGCTCGCTCCCCGCCTCGATCCGGGTGGATCTGGGGCGCATGGATGTGTTGATGCAGCTGGTGGGCGACCTGGTGGTGACCCGTTCGCATATCGCCGATCTGCTGCCCCGGTTGGCCGGCGCCGCCCCGGGCGCGCTGGAAAACCTGGAAGAGGCGGCCGCCGGCATGGAACGCCAGGTGCGCTACCTGCGCGATGCGGTGATCCGCATGCGCCTGGTGCCGCTGTCTGAAGTGTTTGCCCGGCTGCCGCTGGCGCTGCGTGACCTGGCGCGCCAGACCGGCAAGAGCGTGCGCCTGGTGGTGGATGGCGGCGATACCGAGATCGATAAGGCTCTGGTGGAGCGGCTGGCCGATCCGCTGATGCACCTGGTGCGCAACGCCGTGACCCACGGCATTGAACCACTGGCGGCGCGCCAGGCCGCCGGCAAACCCGCAGAAGGCAGCATCCACCTGAGCGGCCGGGCGCAGGGTGACCGGGTGATTGTGATGGTGCGCGACGACGGAGCCGGAATCGATGTGGATCGCGTGCGGGCCAAGGCGCATGCCCTGGGCTGGAGCGACCTCGCCCCGGGGAGTTCGGACCACGACCTGCTGG
>JBJSYW010000492.1:0-2803 GCA_046089985.1 Chloroflexota bacterium | reverse complement strand
CGCTCGACGCTGCGCGCCCGGCTGGTGGAGTACATCTCCCGGATGCAGCGCTGGGTCCCATCCGGGCGCAAGATCCAGTATTCCAACTCGAAAGCTTCGCCGGCCTGCGCCAGCGCGGCGGCCTGCTGCAGCAGGCCGGATTTCTGGTGCGGCACGGCGAACTGCTCGATGCGCCGGCGCAAGTCCTGCTCGGGGCAGTCGCCGAAGATCTCGCACACCCGGTTGTTGACGTAGACCGTTTGCCCGTCCTCCAGGATCGTCAACCCTTCCTGCACGTGATCCGCCATGCTGTGGAAGCGCTCTTCGGAGGCGGTGGCGCTCTCCTCGGCCTGTTTATGCTGGGCGATCTCGAGCGCCAGCTCGATGTTCAGCCGGGCCAGCTCCAAGTTGTGCTCGCGCGCCTGGGCCTCCAGGGCGCGGTTCTTTTCGAACAGGCGGGTTTCAAGCTGGGCTGCAAGGGGGATGCGGGCGGCAGGGGAAGACCGCCGCCGGGGGCAGCGGTTGGCAAAACGCATGGGGGTGCGCCGGCGCAGCGGACGATCCATTGGCTCCCTTTACCGAATCAACTGCCCACGGACCGGGGATGCTCAAATGCTGATTACAGTATAGCATAAATCCACCCGCCGCGAGCCGCCGCGCCGGGTGGTCTGCGCGGATATCGATGCGTCTGATCAACAAACGTTTAGCCTGGCCTGCGCAGGCGCGCTGGCGGCAGTTAACGATCCTGTCCCGCCAAAATCAACGTTCATCCAATGACAGACGGCCGCTTTTATTGTAAATACAAATTGAGGGTATAAGCGATGAACTCATTTGTGATCGCCGATAATCGCAAGTGCATTGGCTGCTTCGCCTGCATGGCAGCCTGCGTCGAGAGCCACCGCCAGGCCGGGCTGCAGGCCTACCCGCGCCTGTACGTGACGCGCTCTCCGGCGGGGATGATCCCGCTGCAGTGCCGCCACTGCGAGGAGGCGTTATGTGAGCTGGTCTGCCCGGTGCAGGCTATCACCCAGCGCGAGCGGCGGGTATTCCTGAACGAGACGTTGTGCATCGGCTGCAAGCTGTGCGCGCTGGCTTGCCCATACGGGGCGATCATTGCCGGCGGCACCCCCGTGCCAGGGCAGACGCTCAGCCAGGGGCAGTACGCGCTGGTCAACGACCCCTACCTGCCCGACCCGATGTACCTGCGCCAGCTGAGCGCCCAGGAACTGCTCTCGCTGCTGGCCTGGAACACCGGGCAGAAGACGGTGGCGGTGAAGTGCGACCTGTGCGCCTTTAGCGAGCGCGGCCCGGCCTGCGTGGCGGCGTGCCCGCACAAAGCGCTGCGCCTGGTGGAAGAAGACGAACTGCAGGAGAGCCCCACGCTGCTGCAGCTAAAAGATGTAGCCGGCGCGCCGGAAGCGGCTGTCCGGTAAGGGAGGGCCCAGGCGATGGATTTCAACCTATGGTTCCTGGGGGCGATCTGCCTGTACCTGGCTGGGGCGCTGGCGGGGCTGCTCGGCCGCTCAAACCTGGCGGTGCGCTGGTCGGCAGGCGGGCTGGGGGCGCTCGGTTCGCTGGCGCTGCTGATCGCCGGGATAAGCGGGCTGGGGCTGGCGGCTGCCGGCAGCACGGCGCAGCTGGCGCTGTGGGACGCTGCGCCGTTTGGGGCGCTGTCCTTCCAGGTCGACGGGCTGTCGGCGCTGATGCTGGTGGTGATCGGGCTGTTGGGGGTCTTCGCCTGCTGGTACTCGATCGACTACCTGGAGATCCACGAAAGCCGCTCGCTGAACGGGATCGCCTTCTTCAGCAACCTGTTCCTGGCTGCCATGGCGCTGGTGGTGTGCGCCAACAACGCCTTCTACTTCCTGATCTTCTGGGAATTGATGACGCTTACCTCCTATTTCCTGGTGATCTTCGATGACCACGACCCGCAGGTGATCCAGGCCGGCTACCTGTATATGTTGGTGGCGCACGCCGGGGCGGCGGCGATCATGCTGGCCTTCCTGGCGCTGTATTCCCAGACCGGCAGCTTTGCCTTCGCCGATTTCCACGCCGCCGAACTCAGCCCGGCAGCCGCCAACCTGGTCTTCCTGCTGGCCTTCCTGGGCTTCGCCGCCAAGGCCGGCGTAGTGCCGCTGCACATCTGGCTGCCGCGCGCCCACCCGGCTGCGCCCAGCCACATCTCGGCCCTGATGTCGGGCGTGATGATCAAGACCGCCGTGTACGGGATTCTGCGCGTGTGCGTCGACCTGCTCGGCGCGCCGGCGGCCTGGTGGGGCGTGGTGGTGCTGTGCTTTGGCTGCCTGTCGGCCATCCTGGGAGTGCTGTATGCGCTGGTCGAGCGCGATATCAAGCGCCTGCTAGCCTATTCCAGCGTGGAGAACATTGGCATCATCCTGATCGGCGTTGGTGTGGGGATGGTGGGGGTGGCGGAGAAGCTGCCGGCGCTGGCGCTGGCGGGTTTCCTGGCTGCGCTTTACCACCTGCTGAACCATGCCCTGTTCAAGGGGCTGCTGTTCCTGGGGGCCGGGGCGGTGATCCATGCCACCGCCACGCGCGACCTGGAGCGGCTGGGCGGGCTGGCAAAGCGCATGCCCTGGACCGCGGCCGCCTTCCTGACCGGGGCGTTGGCGGTTTCGGCCATCCCGCCGCTGAACGGGTTCGCCAGCGAATGGTTCACCTACCAGGCGCTGTTCAGCGCCGGGCGCAGCGCCGGGGCGGTGCGGGCGCTGGGTCCGCTGGCGGCGCTGCTGCTGGGCCTGACCGGGGCGCTGGCGCTGATGTGCTTTATCAAGGCGTATGGCGGGGCGTTCAGCGGCCCGGC
>JBJSYW010000491.1:0-3252 GCA_046089985.1 Chloroflexota bacterium | reverse complement strand
GTTTCTGCTGCTGAATATCCCCGCCCTGGTTGATCCGGCCCATACTGATCGCATCGACCCGACCCGGGCGAAAGCCGACCTGCTGTGGTTCCCCACCGGCGGCGGCAAGACCGAAGCATACCTGGGCGTGGCGGCTTTTGCCATGGCTCTGCGCCGGCTGCAGGGTGAAGTGGGTGGATATTCGGGTATGGCCGGAGTCGCTGTGCTTATGCGCTACACCCTGCGCCTGCTGACCCTGCAGCAGTTCCAGCGCGCCACGGCCCTGATCTGCGCCATGGAGCTGATCCGCCGGGAGGATGAGAGCCGCTGGGGCACGGAGCCGTTTCGCATCGGCCTATGGGTGGGCCAGCGCTCCACCCCCAACAGGACCGAAGACTCGGCCCAGGCAATCCGCGAAGACAAGGGTATGTACTCCGGCATGGGATCGAAGGGGACGCCCCTGCAGCTGACCAACTGCCCGTGGTGCGGCCGCCCGCTGAGCGCCAACAACGTGCGGGTCGAGACGTTTGAGCGCGGCCGCGGGCGCACCTTCCAATACTGCAGCGACCCGCTGGGGCAGTGCGAGTTCTCGCTGCGCCGGTCGCCGGACGAGGGTCTGCCGATCGTGGTGGTCGACGAGGAGATTTATCGCCGCTTGCCCAGCCTGCTGATCGCCACGGTAGATAAGTTTGCCCAGATGCCCTGGAAGGGCGAGACCCAGGCCCTGTTTGGCCGGGTTTCGAGCTGCTGCCCGCGGCACGGCTATCGCACGCCCGACCTAGAGGACAGCGACAGCCACCCGGCTATCAAGGGTATGGAAAGCCAGTTCCCGGCGGTTAAGACCCAGGCCTGCTCCCCGCTGCGCCCACCTGACCTGATCATCCAGGACGAACTGCACCTGATCAGCGGCCCGCTGGGCACTCTGGTTGGGCTGTATGAAACCGCCGTGGACCGGTTATGTTCCTGGGAGCTGAACGGGGTGCGGGTGCGCCCCAAGGTAATCGCCTCTACTGCAACCATCCGGCGCGCCCAGAATCAGGTGCATAACCTGTTCCTGCGCGATGTGCAGATCTTCCCGCCTTCCGGGCTGGACTCAGGGGACAACTTCTTCTCGCAGCGCCGCCCGGCCGGGCCGGATGCGCCAGGCCGGCTGTATTTAGGGGTGTGCGCTCCGGGCACACGCATGAAAACGATCCTGATCCGGGTGTATGTGGCGTACCTGGCGGCGGCCCAGAAGCTGTTCAAAGACTACGGCGCGTTGGCTGATCCGTGGATGACGCTGATCGGCTACTTCAACTCGATGCGCGAGCTGGGCGGCATGCGCCGGGTCACCGACGACGCGGTGCGCACCCGCCTGCGCCAGATGGACGCGCGTGGCCTGGTCAAGCGTTATATCGAGCCGGATACCACCGAGGAGCTGACTTCACGTAAATCGGCCGTCGACATCCCGCGCATCCTGGACCGGCTGGAAAAGACCTTCCCGGCGCAGCGTGGGGAAGCGCGCCCGTATGACGTGGTGCTGGCCACCAATATGATCTCGGTGGGCGTGGATGTCAACCGGCTGGGGCTGATGGTAGTGGCCAGCCAGCCCAAGGCCACATCGGAATACATCCAGGCCACCAGCCGGGTGGGGCGCGCCTTCCCTGGCGTGGTGTGCACGGTGTACAACTGGGCCCGCCCGCGCGACCTGAGCCATTACGAGCGCTTCGAGCACTATCACGCCACCTTCTACCAGCAGGTCGAAGCCTTGTCGGTGACGCCGTTCTCGCCGCGCGCCCTGGACCGCGGCTTAAGCGGGGTATATGTGGCCCAACTGCGCCTGCTAGAGGATGAACTCAACCCCAACGACAGCGCCGGCCGTTTTACCTACCCCCATCCTCTGCTGGAAGATGTGGAGCAAGATATCAGCCGGCGAGCGGGGTTGGTGACGGCCAGCCAGAAGACCCGGGATCTGGCGGAAAAGATGTTGAAGGCCCGGCGGGATGAGTGGCTGAGCCGGGTGCAGTCCACAGGGGGCGGTTCGGTGCTGAACTACGAAAATGCTCGCCACACCGGGCGGGAGATCCCGCTGCTTAAGAAGCCCACCGAAAAGGGCGAGGGGTATTTCTTCTGTCTCAACTCGCTGCGGGATGTGGAACCGCAGGTGCGGTTGATCCTGAGCGATCAGGAGATGGATACGCTGCCGCTGGTCCAATCGGCGCAGCAGCCAGAACTACCTGCGGCGAAGGAAGAAGGCCTGCCAAATGCCTAAGACGAACAAATTTCCCTCTATTCGGGTGGGTGAAGTGCGGCCCAGCCAGCTGATGTTCACTTATGGCGTTGGCGCTCTGATTGACCTGCCCAAGCTGTCCGTAATTGTGACCGGGCTGGATGACTGGCCGGCCAATCCTGAGTATTCCCGTCTGGTCAACGAAAGCCGCCTGCTGCAGGCGGTCCAATTCCACCTGCCGGCGGTTGAAAAGCTGCTTGCCCCACCGATTGTGCCCGAAACCGGCGCATCGCCCGACCCCAGCGACCCGGTCAGTTATATCGGCGTGCCGGTGGCGGCCTTTCCACGCTGGATGGTTTGTCCAAGCTGCCGCATTCTGGCCCCGATTAGTTCGGGCCTGTTTGAGTTGGACGAAAACTTCTACCGCATGGATGAGACCTGCTACCGGCACACCAGTTGTAACAAGGCCAGAAATCCGGAAGTGATCCCGGCGCGTTTCCTGGTCGCTTGCGAGAAAGGCCACCTGGATGATTTTCCCTGGGTCGAATTTGTCCACCGCGGCGAGCCCTGCGCCACGCCCATGCTGCGCCTGATCGAGCATGGTCCTTCCGGTGAGGCGCGCGATCTGGAAGTCCGGTGTGATAACCTGGAGTGCAATGCGCAGCGCCGCCTGACAGAAGCATTTGGGATCGAGAACCGGGACAAGATGCCCGACTGCCGCGGCCGCCGGCCGCACCTGCGCGATTATGACAGCCAGGCTTGCGGATTGAAAATGCGCACCATTATCCTGGGGGCTTCCAATACCTGGTTCCCGGCGGCGTTGAGCGCCATTGGCATCCCGGCCTCGGTCGATATCATCATGCAGCTTTTGGAAGAGAACTGGGCGGTGCTCAAGAATGCGACCAGCGCGGCGATTATTGCTTTCATGCGCAGCGTGGGCCAGCTCGGCCGGCTCAGCTTGTATTCGGATGAGCGCATCTTTGACGCCATCCAGCAGCGCCTCCATGACCTGGCTACCGGCAGCATCCAACGCAGCAAGCCGGACCTGAAAGGCCCGGAGTGGA
>JBJSYW010000490.1:0-3426 GCA_046089985.1 Chloroflexota bacterium | reverse complement strand
CTACCGCAAGACAACTGTCGGCGATAACAGCCAACGCATCGCCCAGGCGATCCAACAGGCCCTCGAGCGCTGCGATATCATCATCACCACCGGCGGCCTCGGCCCCACCGTTGACGACCCGACCCGCGAGGCCGTGGCCCTGGCAATGGGCACCCAGACCGAGTTTCGCCCCGAGCTGTGGGAGCAGATCCTGGCCCGCTTCCAGCGCTTCAATCGCGCCCCCACCGAAAACAACAAACGCCAGGCCTATATCCCCGCCGGCGCGATCGCGGTCGAAAACCCGGTCGGCACCGCGCCATCATTTATATACGAAAAGGACGATAAATCGATTATCTCGCTGCCCGGCGTGCCGCGCGAGATGGAGTTCCTGTGGTTGAACGCCATCCAGCCCTACCTGCGCAAACGCTACGCCCTGACCGGGATCATCAAAGCCCTGGTGCTGCACACGGTTGGGGTGGGTGAATCGATGATCGACGACCTGATCGGCGACCTGGAAACGCTGCGCAACCCCACCGTTGGCCTGGCGGCCCACTCCGGGCAGGTGGATGTGCGCATCACCGCCAAGGCCGATTCGGACGAAAAGGCCGACGAGATGATCCACCCGGTGGAGCTGCAGCTGCGCAAACTGCTGGGGCTGTGGATCTACGGCAGCGATGAAGAAACGCTGGAAGAGATCGCCCTGAAGGCGGTGCGCAAGCGCGGCTGGAACGTGGCGGCGGTTGAGTACGGGGCCGAGGGCCTGCTGGTCAACCGCCTGAGCAGCACTGCGCTCAAGATGGAGAACAGCCTGGGCGGCCTGTTCCGCGGCGGCGAGGCGATCACTTCGCTGGCCTCACCCGCCGACCTGGCCCAGGTCACCGCCGCCTACCGCCAGACTCGCCAGGCCGACGCCTGCCTGGGGATCGCCGTCTTCCCACGTTCCGAGAGCGCTGAAGTCTACCTGACCCTGATCACGCCCGATGGTCAGCAAGAATTGACCCGCCCATACGGCGGGCCGCCGGAAAACGCCCCCCGCTGGGCGGTCAACCACGGATTAGACCTGCTGCGCAAGCTGTGAAACCAACGCGGCGGGGCGCGGGCGAGAACCTGCGCCCCGCCGCCGGATATTAAGGGAGCCAACCATGCCAGAAACCTGCGACATTTTGCTAACCAATGCCATCGTACTGACAATGGACGAGGCCTTCCAGATCTTCGAGCCGGGTGCGGTCGCCATCCGCGGCGATACGATCCTGGCGGTAGGCAGCCAGGATGAGCTGAGCGCCGCCTACCGGCCCAACCAGGCGGTTGACTGCGCCGGCAAGATCGTCATGCCGGGCCTGGTCAACGCGCACACCCACGTGCCGATGACCCTGCTGCGCGGCCTTGCCGACGACCTGCGCCTGGACGTCTGGCTGCTGGGCTACATGATGCCGGTGGAGCGCGAGTTCGTTTCACCCGAGTTCGTGCGCCTGGGCACGCAGCTGGCCTGCCTGGAGCTGATCCGGTCTGGGGTGACCTGCTTTGCCGATATGTACTACTTCGAAGAAAGCGTGGCCCAGGCAGCCGCCGATGCCGGGGTGCGGGCGGTCTGCTCGCAAACCGTGATGAAATTCCCCGCCCCGGATGCCGACTCGTACGAAGAATCGCTGGCCCTGGCGCGCGATTTCATCTCGCGCTGGAAAGGCCATCCGCTGATCGTGCCCTCCGTCGCGCCGCACGCTCCCTACACCTGCACGCCGGATATCCTGCAGGCCACCGCCGCCCTGGCGGCCGAGTTTGATGTGCCGCTGCACACCCACATCGCCGAGACCGCCGTGGAAGTGGACAACATGCGCAGCGAGCACGGCAGCACCGTCGTGCCGTACGTCGAGCGCCACAGCCTGTTCAAGGCCAAGGTGCTGGCGGCCCACTGCGTGCACATCGACGAAAGCGAAATGCACATCCTCAACCGGCACCACGCCGGCGTGGCGCACAACCCCAGTTCCAACCTGAAGCTGGCCTCCGGGTTCGCCCCGGTCAGCCGCATGCTCGACACCGGGCTGAACGTGGGCATCGGCACCGATGGCCCGGCCTCCAACAACGACCTGGATATGTTCGAGGAGGTGCGCCTGGCGGCCTTCCTGGCCAAGTCGGTGGCCAATGACCCCACCACCCTGCCGGCCCGCACCGCCCTGGCTATGGCTACCCGCCTGGGCGCTCGGGCGCTGCACATCGGCCACCTGACCGGCTCGCTGGAGCCGGGCAAACGCGCCGACCTGATCGTGGTGGATATTTCACCGCTGCACAATGCGCCGCGCTTCCGCCGCGACCCGGGTGGGCTGTACGCCCAGTTAGTCTACGCCGCCAAATCGACCGATGTCAGCGATGTGATGGTCAACGGCTGCTGGCTGATGCAGGCCCGCCAGGTGCTCACGCTGCAGGAAGACGAGCTGCTTGAACGGGCGCGCGCCTATGCCCAGCGCATCGACCACTTCCTCAGCCAGCGTGAGAAATCGGTATTCTCCAAGCTGGTGGCGCTCAGCCATGCCACCGAGGAGGAGAGCTTCGAAGTACAGACCAAGGTGCGCATCAGCGACCCGGCCCCGCTGCTGGCTGCCCTGGCCCAACCCGAGATCGAAGTGCTGCGCAAGCGCACCTATCACGAGTACGATACCTATTTCCTGTTCGCCGATCCCGAGCAGGGCACGCTGCGCTACCGGGAAGATGAGTTTATGGACGAGAACGGCAGCGTCACCCAAGCCCGCTACCGCCTGACGCTGATCGGCCAGACCGAGAGCAAGCTCTCCAGCGAGGTGCTGCTCTCGCGCAGCCGCTACCTGGCCCCCGCCAGCCACAGTCTGCGTTTCTACCGCGAATACTTCAAACCGTCACGCGAGGTCTACATCGAGAAGAACCGCCAGCGCTGGCGCGTGCTGTTCCGCGGCACCGAGTTCTACATCAACCTGGACCGGGTCGACACCCCCCACATGGGCTATTTCCTGGAGGTCAAGAGCCGCACCTGGAGCCGCGGCGACGCCGAGCACAAGGCGCGCGTGGCCGGCGAGCTGATCACCTTCCTCGGCGCGCGCCCCGAAGACCGCGTCGACCAGGATTACCTGGAACTGGTGAAAGCCTAGTGCCGCCCCAATCCTCCGTCGCACAGTTTGCCGCCAGCCTGGCCCGCCAGGCCGGCGGCCTTTTAATGGACCGCTACCGCGCCGGCGATTTCGACCCCAGCCTGAAAGCCGACCGCAGCGTGGTTACCCTGGCTGATGTGGCCTCCGACCGGTTAATCTCGGCCGCCATCCAGGCCGCCTACCCCGATGACCTGCTGCTGAGCGAAGAACTCAGCCCCAACCTCAGCCAATTCACCGAGACGCAGCGCGCCGTGTGGATCATCGACCCGCTGGACGGCACCTCAAATTTCAGCCTGGGCTTTCCGTTCTGGGGCGTGCTGCTGGCCCGCAT
>JBJSYW010000489.1:0-5082 GCA_046089985.1 Chloroflexota bacterium | reverse complement strand
CCTGCAGCGCCAGCGCCAGCCCGTGCAGGTGCACCCAGGAGCCGAACACCAGCACCTTTTCGCCGCGCTGCTCCACCCCGTCCAGGATCGCCAACGTGTCCTTCACCGCCCGCGGCGTCACGTAGCGCTCATTCATCGTGTTCATGAACGGGTTCAGCAGCCGGCGCTCGATCCAGCCGGCGGTTCCCGGGCGGTAGGTGCGCCCGGCCCGGATACGCACCTGGTCCGGGTAGGCCGGGAAGGGGATGGTGAAATGGGTGTGCTCGGCCGGGATGCCCAACCGCACCAGGCTGAAGCCCGCCATCAGCGCCATAGCGATGCGAGTTTGCTGCGGCATGATAAAGATCGCCTGGTGGTCGATCTGCATCTTGAAATAGCGCTGGAACGCCAGGTAAAACCCCTCCGTGGCGCGGTCCATGCTCAATGGGCTGCGCAGCATGATCGTCGAGCGCCCGGACGTGCCGCTGGAAGTGCAGATCTCCAGCCCCAAGTCGCTGTAGATGCGCTCGAAATCGCTCAACAGCGCTTCCAGCGATGGGTAGCGCGCCTTGAACCCGCTGAAGCGTTCGCGCGGCAGATCGATCGACAGCTGGTCGGCGATCCAGGCCAGGAAGGGCTGCGGCTTTTGCTGCGGGAATGGCCCGACCAGGTCGATATAGCCTTTGAAGGTCTGGGCGGTGGGGCGCAGCAGGCGCGGCCGGTCGTCTGCGCCGGCCTGCGGGCCGGCCCCGTGCGATTCCACTGCCCGGCGGTAGGCCGGGTTGCGGGCAAAATGCCAGGCGTGCGTCTCCAGGGTGGCCTGTAAGATGGCCTGGCGGGCGACTTCCGCCGGCAGGCCCCAGAAATCGGCCATGCGATAGGGCGCTTCCGGCACGGCGGCCGGGGTGACGGACGGAGCGGCTGTGAGCGTCATGCGCGATACCTCCTCCTGTACCCGAAATAATATCCAGTATATCAGATTGCGGACCCGCGCCCGGCCATGTAAGGTAAAATGGGGTGCGGTGGCGCAGCCCGCGCGCCACGCCGCCGCACAAGAAAACCAAAGGAGCACAATCAAATGGACGATATGCACCCCGACCTGGAGCGGGTCCTCATTTCCGAGGACGCCATCCGCGTGCGCGTGGCGGAACTGGCCAAAGAGATCGACGAAGCCTACCGCGACGCCGGGCGGCTGTACATGGTGGGAATTCTGAAAGGGGCCTTCATCTTTATGGCCGACCTGACCCGCCGGCTGAACACCCCGCACGTGGTCGATTTCATGGCCCTCTCCAGCTACGGCCGCTCGACCGAGTCGGGAGCGGTGCGCATCCTGATGGACCTGCGCGAGCCGGTCGAGAACCAGCACGTCCTGCTGGTTGAAGACATCATCGACACCGGTAACACGCTCAACTACCTGTACCACATCCTGCAGGGCCGCAACCCGGCCTCGCTGCGCACCTGTGCCCTGGTCCGCAAACCCGCCCGGGCCGGCAATTTCAAGGTTGATTACCTGGGCTTCGACATCCCCGACGCCTGGGTGGTTGGCTACGGACTGGACTACGCCGACCGCTACCGCACACTGCCCTACGTGGCCGAGCTGAAGCGGGAGGTCTATACAAAGTAGACTGGTTTCGTGCTAAAATAGGCCTATGAGCGACTTTGATCCTACGCCATTCCTGCCGCGCAACCCGGCCGCGCATACCCGTCACACGCGGGACGTGCGCTGGCAGATCACGCTGCCGCTGGTCATCGGGGCGGTGCTGCTGCTGGTCGTCACCGGCGTGGCGATCGTACAATCGTCCGAGGGGGCAAGCTTATGGGCGGATATCTCGCTGATCTGGCTCATGATCCCAACCATGCTGTTTGCCCTGATCGGGACTGCGATCACCGGCGCTCTGGCCTACCTGGTCATCCGCCTGGTCGCCATCCTGCCGCACCAATTCTACCGGTTGAACAACCTGCTCTTGCGTATCAACCGGGGGGTGGGCAGGGCCTCCGATAAGGTCCTGGAACCGTTCATTCGCATCCATACGTTCGGCGCATCGGTCGACGTGCTGCGTCACGGTCCGCGTGACGCCCGCCGCCCGGCGCGCAACCGGGAGGGATATCGATGAGACAAGAGCTTGAAGCCATCCGCAGCAGCGAGTGGAAGCCGCGCGTCCTGGTGGTTGGCGGCCTGGTGGGCCTGCTGCTTGGAGTTACCGCCGCCTACCTGGTCATTCAAAACCAGACCGATGACCGCCCGCCCCAATACACCGCCGGCGACGGGGTCAAGATGGGCGTGATGGTGCTGGGTTTGCTGCGCGGCATCGCCAGCATGTAATCTTTTGATCCTGCGCACACAGGAGCGGCCCAATCTTGAACTGGGCCGCTCCTGTGCTTTATAATGGTGTCGCTTATGGAGCGAGCTGCCCCCCGTTTTCTGGTCGCTGGAAAGCTGACCCGTGATTATGTCGTCTTCCCCAACCAAAGCCCGCTGCTGGATATCCCCGGCGGCAACGCCCTGTACGCGGCGGTTGGGCTGGGGATCTGGGAGCCGACCCCCCCGCCGGCGATTGTGGCCCGCGTGGGTGAGGACTACCCGCAGGATTGGCTGGACGATTTCGAGCGCCGCGGCCTGGATATGCGCGGCGTGCGCATCCTGCCCGAAGCGCTCGACCTGCGCACCTTCACCGCCTTTGTCGACCGCACCAGCCGGGTGGGCGACGACCCGGTGGCCCACTTCGCCCGCCTGGGCCTGCCCTTCCCCAAGGCGCTGCTCGGCTACCGCCCGCCGTCGACCTCGGTCGACAGCCGCACCCGCCTGCTGCCCACCTCGCTGCGCCAGGGCGACCTGCCGCTCGATTTCCTCAATGCCGTTGCCATTCACCTCTGCCCGCTCGACTACCTGACCCACAGCCTGCTGCCCGCCGTCTTGCGCCAGGCCGAATTCACCACCGTCACCCTCGACCCCTCGCCCGGCTACATGAACCCCACCTATTGGAACGATGTTCCGGCGCTGCTCACCGGGCTGACCGCCTTCCTGCCGGCTGAGGAGGAAGTGCGCGCCCTGTTCCACGGGCGCAGCACCAACCTGTGGGAGATGGCCGAAGCGCTCACCACCTACGGCTGCGAGATCATCGTCATCAAGTGCGGCGAGCGCGGCCAGATCGTCTACGACGCTGCCTCCAAGTGCCGTTGGGAGGTGCCGCCCTACCCGGCCCGCCTGGTCAACCCGCTGGGCGCCGGGGATGCCTTCTGCGGCGGTTTCCTGGCCGGCTACCGCCGCTCGTACGACCCGCTGGAGGCCACCCTGTACGGCAATATCTCGGCCTCGCTGGTGGTCGAGGGCCACCTGCCCGCCTACGCGCTGGATACCCTCCCAACCCTGCCGGCCGCGCGCCTCGAAGCGCTGCGCCAGTCGGTCCGGAAAATTTAAACAGGAGAGAAGAAGACAATGGATGCTGCCCTGGTTGCTCGTGTGCTGGATATCGCCGTCGCCATCCAGCAGGTGCCAGCCCCCCCGTTTGCCGAAGGCCAGCGCTCGGCGTTTGTGCGCCAGCGTTTTGAGGCAGAAGGCTTGAATGAAGTGACCGTCGACGAGCTGGGCAATGTCTACGCCTGCCTGCCGGGCGGCGGCGCGGCCCGCCCGGTGGTGGTCTCGGCCCACCTCGATACGGTCTTCCCATTCGATGTCGACCTGCGGGTCCGCCGCGAGGCCGATAAGATCTTCGGCCCCGGCATCGGCGATAACTCGCTTGGCCTGGCCGGGCTGTTCGGCCTGCTGTGGCAGCTGCACCGGCGCAGCGACCCGCTCCCCGGCGATGTGTGGTTGGTCGCCAACGTCGGCGAAGAGGGCCTGGGCGACCTGCGCGGCATGAAGGCGGTGGTCGAGCGCTTCGACCGGGATATCTCGGCTTACGTGATCCTGGAAGGGCTGGCGCTTGGCCAGGTGTACCACCGCGCCCTGGGCGTGCAGCGCTACCGCATCACTGCCCGCACCGAGGGCGGCCATTCGTGGGTCGACTACGGCCGCCCGTCGGCTGTCCACGAGCTGGCCGCGCTGGTCACTCGCCTGGCTGCGCTGTCGGTGCCCTCCAACCCGCGCTCGTCGTTGAACGTGGGCGTAATCGCCGGGGGCACCAGCATCAACACCATCGCCGCCGAAGCGCACCTCGAACTGGATTTGCGCTCTGAAAACGAAGACGCCCTGCAGGAGCTGGTCCGCCGCGTGGCGGCCCTGGTGGTCGCCGCCGGCACGCCCGAGGTGGCCTTCAGCCTGGAGCTGATCGGCCGCCGTCCGGCCGGCCGCCTGCCGGCCGAAGATCGGCTGGTACGCCTGGCCCAGGAGTGCCTGCGCCGCCAGGGGCTGGAGCCGAACCTGACGATTGGCTCCACCGATGCCAACATACCGCTCAGCCGCGGCCTGCCGGCCGTGTGCGTGGGCATGTCCACCGGGGGCGGGGCTCACACGGTCAACGAGTATATTCACACCGCCCCGCTTTCCCGCGGCCTGGCTCAACTGGCTGCCCTGGTCGAGGGCATCTTTGCCCTGCCCGGCGCCTGAACCCGTTCTGGCGGTTCCTGGCGTTTCCACTGCCCCAGGATCTGGTCGACCGGCGCTGCCGGCCGGTCTGATGCTGGTGTTCTTCACCTCGCTGGCGGCCGGGCTGCTCTTCACCTGGCTGGTCTTCCCGCGCCTGGGCGATGCGACTTCCGGGATCGACCCGGACGGCTATGGCGCGGCCGGCCAGGTTCTGTATCAGACCGGCCGGTTCGACGATCTGCATAAAGCCCCGCTCTACCCGGTTTTCGTCGCTCTGGTGTGTTGGACGGCCGGCGGCTGCTCGCTGGCCGCGCTGCAGTTCGCCCAGTGCCTGCTGGCCGCGCTGGCCTGCGCCGTGCTCTACCTGCTCTTCCGCCGCACGCTGCGCCCGCCGCAGGCTGCCCTGCCCGCCGCGCTGGCCTGCGCCGTCTACCCGATGCTGCTGTGGTACGTGCCGCGCCTGTGGACCGAGACTTTCCTCACCCTGATGCTGGCTGTCTTCAGCCTGGCCCTGGCTGCCCTGCTGCAAGATGCCGACGCAGACCGGGCGCTGCAGCCGGGCGCCGGCCTGGCTGCAG
>JBJSYW010000488.1:0-3324 GCA_046089985.1 Chloroflexota bacterium | reverse complement strand
CGCAGCGGGTGAATGCCCGCCGGGCGTCTGCCCGCCAGAGGGCGCTGATCGCAGCGGGGGCGCCGGGCGCAGCGCGGTCGGCGGGCGCGCCGGCACTGCCGGCAGGGAGGTCGACGGCGCCGCGGCGGCTCCCGGCGCGGCCGCGCGCTGCTCGGGGGCGGTCAGGGCGGCCTTGAACTCTGCGGCCGAGGGGAAGCGCAGGCTAGGGTCCATCTGCATGGCTTTGGCCACGGCCGCGGCGGTGCGCAGGCTGACCTGCGGGGCCTGCTGACGCAGTGGGACCAGCGGATCGCGCACCACGCGCTGCACGCTTTCAGGCGGCTCGCTGAAGGCCAGCAGCGTGTAGAGCGTGGCGCCCAGGGCGTAGATATCGGTGCGCGGGTCGGTCTGGCCTTTGCCATATTGTTCAAGCGGCGAAAAGCCGGGCGTAACCGCCTGCGCCCCAACGGTGGTTTTGGAGTGCGGGTCGTAGACCTTGGCGATGCCGAAATCGACCAGCACGGCCTGCCCGGCGCTGGTGATCTTGATGTTGCCGGGCTTGACATCGCGGTGGATGATAGGCGGTTTTTGAGCGTGCAGGTAGGCCAACGCGTCGCAGACCTGGCGCATCCAGCCCAGGGCCTGGTTTTCGGGCAGCGGCCCGCCGCGGTCTTCAAGCATTTCCTGCAGGTCCTGCCCGTCGATGAAATCCATCACCAGGTACTGCTGAGCGCCGTCGATAAAATAATCGGTGACGCGCGGCAGGTTGGGGTGGTGCAGGTTCGCCAGAATTTTGGCCTCGCGCAGGAACTGGCGCTGGGTTTCCGGGGATGCGTCCAGGTTCTCCTTCAGGGCGCAGGGACGCCCCAGGGTGGTATCCCAGGCGCGGTACAGCGCGCCAAAGCCCCCCTGGCCCAGGATGCGCACGACCCGGTAGCGGCTGTGTAAGACGACCCCTGGCTGCAGCACGCTCAAATGACTTTTACCACCACCGCGCTGATGTTATCCTGACCGCCGGCCTGGTTAGCGGCTTCGATCAGCTTCTGGCAGGCCAGCTGCGGTGAACCAGACTCGAGCACCAGCCGCGCCATGACCTTTTCGTCCTGCACCATCTCCCACAACCCGTCTGAGCAGAGCAGCAGGTAATCACCGGACTGCAGGTATTGGACGAAAATATCGACCGTCAGTTCGCTCTTCTGGCCCAACGAGCGGTAGATCAGGTTGCGCTGCGGGTGGACGAAGATATCAGCGCGGCTGATCAGTCCGCTGGCGGCCATGCGCGCCACCAGCGAATGGTCCTCGGTGAGCTGGACCAGCCGGCCGTCGCGCAGGAGGTAGGTGCGGCTGTCGCCGACGTTGCCGATCACCGCCCGGCTGCCGATCACCACCGCCATTGTGATGGTGGTGCCGGCGTTGGCGGCCTGGTTGGGTTTCTGGCGGGCCACATCCAGTACCACCTGGTTGGCGCGTTCGATTGCCTGGCGCACGATTTCTTCGTGCTTTTCGCTGCTTGCGTAGCGGGTGATTTCTTTGCCAGCCACGGCCGCTTCCAGCTCGCGCTGCGAGAGCAGCAGTGTGGAGCGCGGGTCGGGCGGGGTGAAGAGCGGGCTGATGTGCTTGCGGGCGGCCTCCACCGCCCAGTGGCTGGCCACTTCGCCGCCCTGGTGGCCGCCGATGCCGTCACAGACGATGAACAGCCCCACTGCTTCGCCGCCGCTGGCGGTGAAAATCTGCATCCAGGCCCGGTCTTCGTTCAGCGAGCGCACCCGCCCGGGGTCGGCCAGCGCGGCGGCTTCCAGTAAGATCATTGGTCGGTGTCCCAGTATTCAAGAACCAGCAGACCCATGCGGATCTCGTCGCCGAACTGCAGGCGCTGCGGGTGGCCCGGGTCCAGCTTGCGGCGGTTGAGAAAGGTGTAATTGGTGCTGTTCAGGTCTTCCAGGTAGAGCTGGCCCTCCTGGCGCAGCAGGCGGGCATGGCGGCGCGAAACGCCGCTGCTCTCCCCGCCGTGGGCAGCCAGGTCGATGTCTGGGAAGACCCCCCGCACGGGGTCAGAGCGGCCCAGGATGATCTCGGGCCGGTCTGGCAGCGGGATGGCGCGGCGCGTGTCGCGCACCAGCAGCCGGCCGATCTTGCCGGGCGGCTGGGGGAGGGCGGGGTGCGGAGCGGCAGCCGGGGCCTGGCGAGGGGCGGCGCTGCGCGGCAGGAAGCCGGTGCCGCCCTGCTCGCCGGCAGCTGGCTCCAGCGCGCCCGGAGCCGGCGCGCCCGATCCGGCCTCCCCCGCCATCGGCGCGCCCAGGCCGGGAGCGCGGATCTCTGCCGGGGTGGGGAGTGGGGGCGGCTGGCTGGCGACCGGTGGGAGTTGCACCCCGCACTGCTGGCAGAACAGCTCGCCGGGCAGGTTGGCGAACCCGCACGCCGAACACACGCCCACCTGCTCGCGCGGGGCGGTTGGCTGAGACGGCGCGGCAGCCGGCGCCTGGCGGGCGGCCTGGATTGGCCGCCCACAGTTGTCGCAGAAGTTGGCGTTTTCCGCCAGCGGCGCCTGGCATTCGGGACAGCGCGTCATAAGAGTTTCCTCAACTGCTGTAGTACACCAGCGCCAGCTTGCCCAGACGCAGCTCGTCGCCCGATTTCAGCGGCTTCATCTCATGCGCAGCGACCGGCTGGCGGTTGAGCAGCGTGCCGTTGACGCTGTCCAGGTCTTCGATGAACAGTTGGTCGTCGCGCAGCACCAGTTGGGCGTGCCGGCGGCCGACGCCGTTTTCATGCCCGCCGTGCGGGTCCAGGTCCAGGTCGGGGAAGACGCCGCTGACCGGGTCTTCACGCCCGAGCACGATGGTGGTCTTATTGGGCGGGATGGGCAGCGATACATTGCTTTCCACCAACAGCAGCCGGCCGGTGATGCTGGGCGGCGGAGGCGGCGGAGGCGGGGGTGGAGCGGGCGGCTCCGGGTAGGTGGGGAAGGAGAAGGCCGGCTCGGGCGGCGCGGCGGGCGGTGGGGTGGGGGCGGGCGGCAGCTCTGGCTGGCGCGAGGGCGGCTGGGGCGGTGCTGCGGCGGGGCGCGGCAGGTTTTTCAACTGAGCGCCGCAGTTCTCGCAGAAGGCCGAGCCGGGGATATTCTTATGCTGGCACACCGGACAGACGATCGTCTCGGGTTCCGGGGCGGGCACCAGGAAGGTGGGCGGCACCGGTTTCGAGCTGGGCGGCGCCAGCGTGCGCAGGTCGTATCCGCAGTGGTCACAGAATACCGCGCCCGGAGGGGCGGGGGTCTGGCAGCTTGGGCAGGTGATCACAGACATAACAATATACCTCCAGGATGAGAATGCGGTTTGCTCACAGGTC
>JBJSYW010000487.1:0-4305 GCA_046089985.1 Chloroflexota bacterium | reverse complement strand
CTACGCCTATGCCTACGCCTTCAGCCAGATCTACACCCGCCCGGTGACGCGCGAGGCCGCTTCGACCTGGATCTACCAGAACATCCCCGGGCCGATCACGCTGCCGATCGAAAGCGCTGCCGGAACGGTCAACCAGATTATCCCCTTTGGCTACGAGCAGCGCCTGCTGCCCGGCGCGCCCTCTACTGCGCTGTTCACGCCGCGCCAGGCCGGTACGCTGCGCCAGGTGCTGCTGCCCCGGGTCAGCGATCCGCTGGGCGCCGCTCACCCGTATACACTGACGCTGCGCCTGGCCGCCTCGGCTGACCCCGAGACGGTGCTGGCCAACGCCCAGGCTGCCGGGGTGCTGGAAGCCGGCCCAGACGGCAGCCGGGCGCAGCGCGTGCTGCTGGAGCTTGACCGCCCGGTTGAGCTGGCTGCCGATCAGCCCTACCAGCTGACCCTGGAAGCGCAGATCCCCACCCCGCAACCCTATACCGGGCCGTTCACGGTGTTCTTCTCACCGCTGCCCGGGCAGGAACCGGAAGCCTTCAGCCAGCGCCTGGAGCAGACGGCGCAGGACCTGGGCGGCCCGGCGCTGTATGCGCTGGACCTGCAGCCGCAGGCCGACGGCATGCTGCAGCAGGTGCACCTGGAGCAGGCCGCCTGGCAGGGCGGGCCGGCGCTGATGGAAGCCGCCTTGCTGCCGGCCGCCGCCGACCTGAGCGCGCCGGCGGCGGTCTCTACGCTGCACGCGGTCGAAACCAGCCAGGGCTCGGGCGCCATCTACCAGCTAGACACCCCGCTGCAGGTGACCGGCGGCCAACCCTACCGGCTGACGCTGCGCGCCTATCCTGCCGGCGGCTCGCTGGCGCTCTCGGGGATGGGCATCGCTAACGAAGGCGATTGGGACGACGGCCTGCCGCTGCGCATGCAGGGCTACGACGGCTACGGGGGGGTCTATCCGCAAGAACTGAACTTCAATATGTACTGGGACGACAACCAGGAGAAGTACGAGCGTTTCGTGCGCATCCTGGACCAGGCCGATTACCTGGTGATCAGTTCCAACCGCCAGTGGGGTACGCTGCCGCGCATCCCCGAGCGCTTCCCGATGACCGCCGTCTATTACCGGGCGCTGCTGGGCTGCCCGGAAGGCGAATCGATCCTGACCTGCTACCGCCAGGCTCAGCCGGGCATGTACCAGGGGCAGTTGGGGTACGAGTTGGTGGAGACTTTCGTCTCCGAGCCGTGCCTGGGTCCGCTGTGTTTGAACGATCAGTACGCCGAGGAAGCCTTCACGGTCTACGACCACCCAAAGGTGTTGATCTTCAAGAAAAGCGACGATTACGACCCGGCGCAGGCGCGCGCCATCCTGGGGGCGGTCGATTTCGAGAAGGTGATCCGCAAGCCGCCGCTGCAGTACGGTGCGCAGCCGGCCGACCTGATGCTGCCAGGCGAGCGCTGGGCCGAGCAGCAAACCGGCGGGACCTGGAGCGAATTATTCGACCCACAAGCGCTGGTCAACCGCTCGACCCCGCTGGCAGTGGTCGCCTGGTACCTGCTGGTGTTCCTGCTGGGGCTGATCGCTTACCCGCTGCTGCGCCTGGCGCTGCCCGGGCTGGAGGATCACGGCTACCCGCTGGCGCGCACCGCCGGGATGCTGCTGGTATCGTATTTCACCTGGCTGGCGGGCTCGGCGCGTATCCCCTTCACGCCGCTCACCATCGCGATCGTAATCCTGCTGCTGGCGGCGCTGGCGGTTTGGCTGGTCTACCGGCAGGCCGGCGAGCTGGGCGACGAACTGCGCCGCCGGCGCGGCTATTTCCTGGCGGTGGAGGCGCTGGCGCTGGGGCTGTTCCTGCTCGATCTGTGGGTGCGCTATAACAACCCCGACCTATGGCACCCGTGGAAGGGCGGCGAGAAGCCGATGGACTTCTCGTATTTCAATGCGGTGCTGAAAAGCACCAGCTTCCCGCCCTACGACCCGTGGTATGCCGGCGGCTACCTGAATTATTACTATTACGGCTTTGTGATGGTGGGGTCGCTGGTCAAACTGCTGGGCATCCAGCCGGCGGTGGCCTACAACCTGGCCATCCCGACCATATTCAGCCTGATCGGGTTGGGGGCCTTCTCGGCGGCCTGGAACCTGGCGCAGGCGGCCGGGGCACGCCGGGCCGACCCGGCCGCACCGGCGCAGGCCGGGCGCATCTCACCTTACGTGCCGGCCCTGGCGGCGGTGCTGGGGGTGCTGCTGCTGGGCAACCTGGGCACGGTGCGCATGCTGTACCAGGGCTTCCAGCGCCTGGCCGCGCCGCAGGAGCTGATCGACCAGGGGAACTTCGTGCAGCGCGCCGGCTGGGCGATGGAGGGCTTCGGCAAATCGCTGGGCGGCGATAAGCTGCCCTACGGCGTGGGCGATTGGTATTGGATCCCCAGCCGGGCGATCCCGGCCCCCGGCGACATCGAGCCGATCACCGAGTTTCCGCTCTTCACCGTGCTGTACGCCGACCTGCACGCTCACCTGATCGCCCTGCCGCTGACCCTGCTGGCGCTGGGCTGTGCGCTGGGCTTTGTGCTGGGCAAGGCGCGCTGGCGCAGCGCCTGGGGGGCGGCGGCCTGGTTTGGGCTGGCCGGCCTGGCGATCGGAGTGCTGCGCCCCACCAACACCTGGGATATGCCCACCTACCTGGCGTTGGGCATCGTGGCCGTGCTGTACACGGTCATCCGCTACTACCCCAGTCCCGGCGTCTTGCCCGCTGAGGCAGAGGCTGCGCCGGACGGCGCAGCGACGGACGCCGGCTCACCAGGCACAACGGATGCGGCTGATGGACAAGACGGCGCGGCGGCGCTCACCGCGGAAGCGGCTGCGCCGGCGCGCGGCGGGCGGTCCTGGCTGGGCGGCGCGCCGGCGGCGGCGCTGGCCCCGCTGCGCCAGGTGTATGCCCAACTGGGCGCGGCGCAGCGCTACGTAGCAGCGCTGGCCGGCAGCGCGCTGCTGACCGGGCTGGCTTTCCTGCTCTTCCGCCCGTTCACCAACTGGTACGCTCTTGGCTACACGAAGGTGCGCCTGTGGGACGGCGCCACCACCCCCTCCGCCTCCTATTTCGTCCACTGGGGCCTGTTCTTCTTTGTCTTGCTCAGCTGGGTCGCCTGGGAGACCCGCGACTGGCTGGCGCACACACCGGTTTCGGCGCTGCGCCGGCTCGAGCGCCTGCTCCCCTACCTGGTCGCCCTGCTGGTGCTGATCCCGCTGCTGATCATCGGCCTGAACCTGGCCGGCGCCCACATCGCCTGGTTCGTGGTGCTGTTCGGCGCCTGGGTCACCGCGCTGCTGCTGCGCCCCGACATGCCTGATGCCAAGCGCGCCGTGCTGTTCCTGACCGGCACCGGGCTGGCGCTGACCCTGATGGTGGAGCTGATCGTGCTCGAAGGCGATATCGGGCGCATGAACACGGTCTTCAATTTCTACCTGCAAGTGTGGGTGCTGCTGGGCATCAGCAGCGCGGCGGCGTTGGGCTGGACCCTGCCGGCCCTGCCCGATTGGCGGGTGAGCTGGAGCACCTTCTGGCAGCTGGGGCTGACCGCCCTGCTGGCTGGGGCGGGGCTGTTCACCGTGATGGCCGCCACCGCTAAGATGCAGGACCGCATGGCGGCGGGCGCGCCGCACACGCTGAACGGCATGACCTTTATGCAGTACGCCACCTATAACGACGAGTGGGGGCCGATGGACCTGTCCCAGGACTACCGCGCCATCCGCTGGCTGCAAGAGAATGTCGCAGGCTCGCCGGTAATCGTGGAGGCCAACCTGCGCAACCTGTACCGCTGGGGCTCACGCATGACAATCTACACCGGCCTGCCGGGCGTGGTGGGCTGGGAGTGGCACCAGCAGCAGCAGCGCACCGCGGCCGTGCCGGGGATCTGGATCAGCCAGCGCATCAGCGAGGTGGACGATTTTTACCTCACCACCGACCTGGGACAGGCGCAGCGCTTCTTGCAGAAATACGGCGTCCGGTATATCATCGTAGGGCAGCAGGAAATCGGGCATTATCCCGGGCCGGGCCTGCAGAAGTTTGCAGACGCCGACGGAGCGCTGTGGCGCGCGGTTTATCGCGACGGCAGTACGGTCATCTACGAAGTGATGGAGTAGCGAGGCTGGATGTGAGCGACCCGGTAACCTGGTACATCTCGATCACCCTGTTGGGCTGGCTGGCCTTTCCAATCGCCTACCGGCTGCTGCCGGCCCTGGCCGACCGCGGCTACAGTCTCAGCCGGGCGCTGGGCTGGCTGGTGTGGGGCTTCCTGTTCTGGCTGCTGGCCTCGCTGGGG